>JAFYZI010000171.1 GCA_017548725.1 Bacteroidales bacterium | reverse complement strand
GATGTCAAGGACGGCCGCACCGTCAAAGGCATCAACTTCGTCTCTCTGAGGGATGTGGGCGACGCCGTGGAACTCGGCCGCCGCTATAGCGACGAAGGGGCCGATGAACTGGTGTACCTCGACATAAGCGCCACCTTCGAAGGCCGCCGCACATTCTGCTCCCTCGTAGAGAAGATAGCCCTGGCCATCAACATCCCCTTCACAGTGGGAGGAGGCATCAGCAGCGTGGATGATGCAGCGAGGCTGCTGGACGCTGGCGCCGACAAGATCAGCGTCAACACCGCGGCCATCAAGAATCCTCAGCTTATAAGCGACATAGCCTCGAAATATGGCAGCCAGTTCGTGGTGATTGCTATAGACGCCCGGCAGGTCGACGGCCGGTGGATGGCCACCACCCACGGCGGCAAGTACCCCACCGACAAGGAGCTTTTCAGCTGGGCCCACGAGGCGCAGGAGCGCGGCGCGGGCGAACTGCTGTTCACCTCGATGGACCATGACGGTACGAAAGCCGGCTATCCGCTGGAGACCTACCGCGAGCTGAACCGTCTGCTGAGCATCCCCGTGATAGCCTCGGGAGGCGCGGGCAGCATCAAGGACATAGCCGACGTGCTGAGCGAAGGCTGCGCCGACGCCGCCCTGGCCGCCAGCATCTTCCATCTCGGAGAAATCCGCATCCCGGACCTCAAACGTGAATTGAAAAAACTAAATATACCTGTAAGAATATGACCTTTGACGATTTTAAACTCGATAAATGCGCCGACGGCCTGCTGCCCGTCATCGTCCAGGACGACAACACCCTCAAGGTGCTCATGCTCGGCTATATGAACCGCGAGGCTTTCGACAAGACCGTTTCGGAAGGCAAGGTGACATTTTTCAGCCGCAGCCGCAACTGCCTGTGGACAAAGGGCGAAACCAGCGGCAATTTCCTCAACGTCGTGGCCATGTATCCCGACTGCGACATGGATACTCTGCTTGTGAGGGCCATTCCCGACGGGCCGACCTGCCACCGCGGCACCACCGCATGTTTCGACACCCGTGAGAACGAACGCTTCATGGGCACCCTCCAGGCCTGCATCCGCCAGCGCCACAAGGACATGCCGGAAGGCTCGTACACCACCCATCTCTTCACCAAAGGCGTCAACAAGATTGCCCAGAAAGTGGGTGAGGAAGCCGTCGAGACTGTGATCGAGGCGGTAGACGGCAACAAGGAGCGTTTCCTCTATGAGGCCGGCGACCTGGTGTACCATCTCCTCGTACTCTGCGAGCAGATGGGGATGGGTATAGAAGACCTCGAAGAAGAGCTCGCAAAAAGACACAAAACCAATTAACTTTAGTATCTTTGCGCGATTATAGAAAACACGATGGGGCTATTTTTCAGAAGGAACAAGCAAGAGGAACCTCAGCAGACTAAAGCGCTCGACGAAGGCCTTGGTAAGACCCGCAGGTCGTTTTTCGACAAAGTGTCGCACGCGCTGATGGGCAAGTCGGTGGTGGACGCCGACGTGCTCGACTCGATTGAAGAGGCTTTGATAGCTTCCGATGTCGGAGCTGACACCACCATGAAGATTATTGAAAGGCTCGAAGCCAGGGTCGCCCGCGACAAGTTCCTGGGCAGCGACGAGCTCAACAAGATTCTCTGCGAAGAGATTGAAGACATGCTCTGCGCCGGCGAAACTGGCGGCGAGGATATCTTCGATTTCTCTGCCAAGCCTTATGTGATAATGGTCGTAGGCGTAAACGGAGTAGGCAAGACCACTACCATCGGCAAGCTTGCGGCTCAGCTCAAGGGCGAAGGCAAGAAGGTCATCCTCGGCGCTGCCGACACTTTCCGTGCCGCTGCGGTAGACCAGCTGACCATCTGGGCCGAGCGTGCCGGAGTGGAGATTGTGAAGCAGCAGATGGGCAGCGACCCTGCCAGCGTCGCTTTCGACACCGTCAAGAGCGCCGTGGCAAAGGATGCTGACGTGGTGATCATCGACACCGCCGGCCGTCTCCACAACAAGATCAACCTGATGAATGAGCTCACCAAGATCCGCAATGTCATGCGCAAGGTGGTTCCCGAGGCTCCGCATGAGGTGATGCTGGTTATCGACGGCTCTACCGGCCAGAACGGCTTCAACCAGGCCAAGGAGTTCACCCGCGCCACCGACGTCACTTCGCTGGCCGTCACCAAGCTCGACGGCACCGCCAAGGGCGGCGTGGTGATCGGCATCAGCGACCAGTTCCAGATTCCCATCAAACTTATCGGCGTAGGAGAGAAGATAGAAGACCTGCGCCCCTTCGACAAGAAAGAATTCGTAGAATCATTATTCAAAGCATAATATGACTGTTTCGTACAATTGGCTGAAAGATTATTTGAAGTTCGACCTTCAACCCGAGAAAGTTGCTGAAATACTGACTTCCACCGGCCTCGAGGTCGAGCATGTTGAAACCGTAGAACAGATACCCGGAGGGCTCGAGGGCGTATTCGTGGCCCACGTGCTGGAGTGCGTGGAGCACCCGGATTCCGACCACCTGCATGTCACCAAGCTTGACATCGGTCAGGGCGAGCCGCTGCAAGTGGTATGCGGCGCTCCGAACGTTGCCGTAGGGCAGAAGGTGCTTCTGGCTACAGTTGGTACGAAACTGGTCAGCATCCATGGCGAGGAGCTCAAGCTCAAGAAGTCTAAGATCCGCGGAGTGGAAAGCTTCGGAATGATCTGCGCTGAGGACGAGCTCGGCGTCGGTGAAGATCACTCAGGCATCATGGTGCTCGACGACTCAGCCGTTCCCGGCACTCCCGCCAGAGTGGCGCTCAATCTCAAGAGCGACACCGTATATGAAATAGGTCTGACCCCCAACCGTATCGACGGCGCTTCGCACATCGGCGCGGCAAGGGATCTCTACGCATACTGCAAGCTCAACGGAATTCCTGTAGAGTGGACTCTTCCTTCAGTGGAAGGTTTCAGGACTGAGCCCGGCGAGGCAATCCCCGTTGAGGTGGTGGATCCTGACGGAGCTCCGAGATATATCGGCATCACCATCAGGGACGTGAAGGTAGGTCCTTCTCCGGACTGGCTGCGCGACCGTCTGAACGCCATCGGCCAGCATCCCATCAACAATGTGGTGGATGTGACTAACTTCATCCTCAACGAGATGTGCCAGCCTCTGCACGTCTTCGACATCTCGAAGATAAGCGGTGGCAAGGTAATCGTGCGCAAGGCAGCGGAAGGGGAGAAGATAGTCACTCTGGACGGTATCGAGAGGACTCTCAGCGCAGAAGACATGGTCATCGCCAATGCCGACGGCCCTATGTGTATTGCAGGCGTGTTCGGCGGCGCTGAGTCTGGCGTTACCGAGGCTACCCGCGACGTATTCCTCGAGTGCGCTTATTTCAACCCCGTATATATCCGCAAGACTTCAAAGAGGCACGCCCTTCAGACCGACGCTTCGTTCCGCTACGAGCGCGGCATCGACATCGAGAACGGCATGTACGCTGCCAAGAGGGCTGCCATGCTCATTGCTGAGCTCGGCGGCGGCCACATCACAGGTGACGTTCAGGAATTTTATCCCGAGGTTCATCAGAAGGCCGAGGTGAATCTGAACTTCGCCCGCATGGAGTCGCTCATCGGCAAGAAGATTGGCGCCGACAAGATTGTCGAGATCCTTTCTTACATGGGCTTCGAAATCCTTTCTAAGCATGCCGAAGGCTGCCGCGTGGCTGTGCCAGCCTACAGGGTGGACGTGACCCGCGAGTGCGACGTGGTGGAGGAGGTGCTCCGCATCTACGGCTACAACAACATCGAATTCCCGGAGGGCATGAGGGTTTCAGTGAGCCCCACCAGCCATCCCGACAACGAAGTTATCCGCAAGGAAGTTTCCGACTTCTTCACTCACAACGGATTTATCGAGATAATGAACAACTCGCTGACGAAGAGTTCTTACTATGACAACATGGAGACTTACCCTTCGTCAAAGCTCGTGAAGCTGCTCAACCCTCTGAGCGCTGATCTGGACAGCATGCGTCAGACCCTGCTGTTCGGCGGCCTGGAGGTTGTTTCATACAATATCAAACGTCAGTGCAACAGCCTGAGGCTGTATGAGATCGGTAATGTTTACAGCTACCGTGAGTGCGCCGACGACCCGCTGAGCGGCAACAACCTTTCCAACTATAGCGAGCATACAAGCATGGTGCTACTGATGAGTTCTCCGGCCGAGAAAGCATGGCGCAATGAGATGCCGGCCGGCAACTTCTTCCTGCTGAAGGGCTATCTGGAGCTGTTGCTCAAGCGTCTGGGCATGGACCTCTATGCTCTTGAAACAGTTCCCGCCCCGGAAGACATATATGCAGAGGGAATGCAGTATAAGCTGCAGGGCAAGACCTTCGCAACTCTGGGTACAATTTCCAAGAAGCTCCTGAAGGCCTTCGACATCAAGCAGCAGGTTTATACTGCCGAGATTTCATGGCCTGTGCTCTTCGAGATAGTCCG
>JAFYZI010000170.1 GCA_017548725.1 Bacteroidales bacterium | reverse complement strand
TAGCTCAGTCGGTAGAGCAGCTCATTCGTAATGAGCAGGTCGCGGGTTCGAGTCCCGTGAAAGGCTCCAATCTTATTATAATCCCTATTACTTTTTGTATTCTGCTATGAAAAGACATGTTATCATCGTCCTGGGCGTAGCTATGTTGCTGTTTGCTCAGAACCTTAACGCAAAAGTCACACTCCCCAAGATGATCAGCGACGGCCTGATCCTGCAGCGCGACCAGCCCGCCCGCATCTGGGGTTTCGCAGCCCCTCAGGAGAGAGTCACCGTCACTTTCGACGGCGCAACCTATAATGCCAGGGCCGACCGCAACGGCAACTGGCTGGTGATTCTGCCCTCCACTTCGTGGGACGGCAGGACCTACACCATCAAAGTCAACGACATTGAAATCCACGACGTAATATTCGGTGACGTATGGGTGTTCTCAGGCCAGTCTAACATGCAGACTCCGCTGGAGCGCGCCCTCGACCTGTACGGCGACGACGTACTGCACTACACAAATCCTCTCATCCGTGAATTCCTCGTGGGCGAGAAATATGCTTATGACGGCCCTCAGAAAGATTTCTCTTCGGGCTCCTGGAAAGAAGTTAACCCCGAGACCTGCCTCAAGATGTCGATGATCCCCTACTTCTTCGCCCGCCAGATATACGACACCTACCAGGTGCCCGTAGCTATCATCCAGTGTGCTGTCGGCGGCACTGCCATCGAGAGCTGGATGAGTCCGGACAACCTCAAGGATTATCCTCAGTATGCCGAGGCTCTCGAGGCCCAGCGCAATCCTCAGCCGAGGGGCGCCGGCAACTTCGGTGCGATGTTCGGCGGTGGCAGGCCGGGCGGTGGAGCCGCCATGGAGCGCCCCGTAGAGAATCCTGACTACTATAAAGTTGATTTCGACGATTCAGAGTGGCAGCCCGCATATCTGCCTCACTATTTCAGGGAGGTAGGCATCACCGGCAGCGCCCTGATCTACTACAGGCACGACCTCTGGCTGACTGCCGAGCAGGCTGCATCGAAGAACAATCTGCTCAAGCTGGGAACCATCACCCAGTCAGACGAGACTTTCATCAATGGCGTCAGGGTCGGCACCACCGGCTATGAGTATCCTCCGCGCAACTACGCTTTCGGCGAAGGCATCCTCAAGGAGGGCAAGAACGTTATCTGCATCAAGATCAACGGCGCCAGCGCCAACGGCGGCTTCTATGAGGACGAGCAGTACCAGATCCGTCTCGGGGAGGACAATATATCTCTCAACGACGGATGGAAATTCTACAAGGAAGACATCCCCAGCAACTTCAACCGTCCCGGCGGAGCTCCTGCGCAGCGTCCTGTTGTAATGCAGTATGTCGAGAACGAGATCAAGCACAGTTCTATGGTCCGCAACCCGTTCGGACTGTACTGGGGCATGCTGAGCCCTGTCACCAATGTCAACGTGAAGGGTATCGTGTGGTACCAGGGCGAGACCAACAGCGGCAATACTCCCGAGTACGGCACTTTCCTGGCCAGGATGATGAAGACCTGGAGCAAGGATTTCCGCAACAACAATATGCCAGTGATCATCTGCCAGCTTGCCAGCCACCAGGCCAAGACTTTCCTGCCCGTGCAGGACGGCTGGGCCAACGTGCGCGAGGGCCAGAGGCTTGCCACCCACATGCTGCCCAATGCCGCTCTGGCAGTAGCCTGCGACATCGGCACATGGAACAACATCCACCCTATCAATAAGAAAATAGTGGCCGAGCGTGTCGCCAAAGGCGCCATGAGGACTGCCTACGGCGAGACTGTAGTGCTTTCTCCGGAATGCACCAAGGCCGAGCTGAAGGACGGCAGGGTTTACCTGTCATTCAGCGAGATCGGCAACGGCCTCGTAATCAAGGGTGACGAGATCAAAGGCTTCGCTGTTTCAGATGAGAACGGCGTTTACCAGCGCGTCAACGCCTCTATCCTCGGCAACAGGGTTGTGCTCTATGTCGGCGGCATCAAGAATCCCAAGAAGGTACGCTTCCTTTGGAAAAACTATGTCAAGGAAGATGTCACCCTCTTCAACGCCGAGGGCATGCCTGTCTCACCTTTCGAGATCGAGCTCTAACTTATTTTGCTCTCAAAAAAGTTTGTAGTTATAGAAGATTTATGTTTACCTTTGTTGCTGACAAACGTAAAGAAAGATGATGACTCGTTTCTCATGGTGGTGGCGTAACTCAAGGATTCAAAATTCGTGAGACGTTGTCGCCGTGTAAACTAATCAAATACAATTAAGGCCTGTCGTAATCACGACAGGCTTTTTTTATACAAGGAAATCAATATTAAAAACAACGAATATGAGTTACCAAGTCGATGAGAACGGATTCTACGGAGAATTTGGAGGAGCGTATATCCCCGAGATACTGCACAAGTGCGTCGAGGAGCTGCGAGAAGCCTACCTCCCCGTTATCACAAGCACTGAATTCCAGAAAGAGTACCGTCAGCTGCTGCAAGACTATGCAGGAAGGCCGTCCCCGCTTTACTATGCCGCCCGTATGAGCGCAAAATACGGCTGCCGCCTCTACCTCAAGCGCGAAGACTGCAACCACACCGGCGCCCACAAGATCAACAACGCCATAGGGCAGATCCTCCTCGCGAAGAAAATGGGCAAGAGTCGCGTAATCGCCGAGACCGGAGCCGGTCAGCACGGCGTCGCCACAGCCACCGTCTGCGCACTGATGGGCATGCAATGCGAAATCTTCATGGGCAAGACCGACGTAGAGCGCCAGCACACCAACGTCGAGCGCATGAAGATGCTCGGCGCCAAAGTCAATCCCGTCACCACAGGCAACATGACCCTCAGTGACGCCTGCTCAGCCGCCATCAGAGACTGGTGCTGCCACCCTTCCGACACTTATTATCTCGTCGGCTCCACCATGGGACCTCATCCTTATCCCGACCTGGTAGCAAAGCTCCAGAGCGTAATCTCTGAAGAAATCAAGAGCCAGCTCCTCGAGAAAGAAGGCCGCGACTACCCTGACTATCTCGTCGCCTGCATCGG
>JAFYZI010000169.1 GCA_017548725.1 Bacteroidales bacterium | reverse complement strand
CCTTCTGAAGGAAAGTGGTGTTACCCGTCGTCTTGCGAATACCGCAAGCGGTCCGCTGGTGGACATCGTCACTATCCTCATCGGTGTTACCGTGGGCGCTTCTACCCAGGCTGACCAGTTCCTGCAGTTGAAGTCAGTTCTGATCTTCGGTCTTGGTGCGCTGTCATTCGTGATCGCTACCTTTACCGGCGTGATGTTCGTGAAGTTCTTCAATCTCTTCCTCAAGGAGGGTAACAAGATCAATCCTCTTATCGGTAACGCGGGTGTGTCGGCTGTGCCGGATGCTGCGCGTGTGTCCAATAACGTGGGCCGCGAATATGACGACAAGAACTATCTGCTGATGCACGCCATGGGTCCGAACGTGGCCGGTGTGATCGGCTCTGCAGTTGCTGCCGGTATGCTCCTCGGCTTCCTCGCCTAGTCCATACTGAAGCAATAATGAAATACCCCGAAGGCGGAGGCCCTCGGGGTATTTCTTTTCGTCAGCAGCTGTGCTGCTAAGCGTGGTGCTCTTTGCGGAGGAGGTCCAGGACGGTCTTGACGGGATTGAAGGTGATCAGCGGGACGTCGACGAACTGAGTGTTCCAGTCGGACATGGCGCCGTTCCAGAGGCCCGGGAGCTCCAGCGCCTTCAGGCTGCGGCCCTCGTAGCTCTTAGACGAGATGAAGCCCGCCTGCGGATCGATGAAGCGCGTCAGATCGAACTTGCCGCCCTTGTAAGTCATCGGACTGCACACCAGATCCACCGGATTGAAATGCGTGCCTGCGGCGAAGAGCCCGGCAGTTGCAGGATCCTCAGGATTCAGCTGAACGCTCTCCAGAATTTGCAGCGAAGTGGCCCCGTCGCGGTCCCTTACGATGAACGGACCGCCGCCCGGCTCACCGAGATTGCGGACCATGCCGCACACCCTGATGGGCCTGTTGAGCTTGGCATGGATGCGGGCCAGCATCCTGCGCTTTGACGAGTCGAAATCCTTCTCCGGGAACGTCACGCAGAACTCCCTGTCGAGGAAGTCCACCATCTCCCAGATGAACTCGCTGTCGTCGCAGCCCTCGTCGATGCGGCGCAGATAGTCGAAGACGCGGCTGCGCAGCTGCAGCAGACGGCCTGCCAGCAGCTTCTTCCAGAGCACAGTCTGCTCGATGCCGTTCTGGTGGATCACATTGTCGATATTCTTGATGACGATGACGTCTGAAGCGATCTCGTTGACATTCTCGATCAGCGCGCCGTGGCCGCCCGGACGGAACAGCAGACTGCCGTCAGCCTTGCGGAACGGAGTGTTGTCCTGATTGACGGCGACAGTGTCGGTAGACTTGCGCTGGAGGGTGAACTGTACGTCGTATTTCACCCCGAACAGAGCCTCATACTTCGCCTTCACGCCCTCATACAGAGCCTTGTAGGCATCCAGATGCTCCGGCGAAACCGAATAGATGAGATTGACCTTGCCCTCGGCATCCTTGGCATACAGGGCACCCTCTACAAGATGCTCCTCGAAAGCCGTGCGGCTGCAGTCCGGATATCTGTGGAACTTGACCTGCCCCTTAGACTTGCTGCCGTATCCCAGTCCGTCCTCCTTCAGAGTCTCGGCCAGGATCCCCTTTTCGTCCTTGCCGCCGAACAGCTCGTCTTCATAGAAGGCAAACTCCTTGATGTGCTGGCAGAAGCGCTTCGCAGGAGCATCTGCGGCCAGCTCGCCGCCTTTCTCAAGCACGTCCAGACCATTGAAAAGGTCCTTGAACATCCTAGACGCCGCGCCGCTGGCAGGGACGAACTTCGTCACCTTGGCCCCCGACTCCTCGAGAGTCCTGAGAGCCGCAGCCTTTGCGTCCTCGTCGAGCACAGTGATGCCCTTCTCCTCGGTAGCAGCGTTGATAACATCCAGATAGGGGAAGCCGGTGGCGAAGGCCTCCAGCTGAGCATTGAGTTTTTCCTGCGAAATGCCTAAGCGTTCCAGTTGAAGCAGATCTTTTTCTTCCATAATATGCTGATAATTTCGTATGCGATTCCATAAAGTTACGTTTTTTTCTCTATTAATAGATGTAAAATGACTATTTTTGCCCACAAAATTGCCAGAGAATGATTACTGAAAGCGCACTAAGGTCATTCGAGAGAATGGAGACCCCGTTCTTCTACTATGACATGGACATCCTCCGACATACCGTTGACAATTTCGCATCCACCCTCAGCAAGTACGGCATCACGGCGCATTACGCTGTCAAGGCCAATTCCAACGACCGAATCCTGAGAACAATCAGCGGCGCAGGAATCCAGGCTGAGTGTGCTACAGGCAACGAAATCACCCTCGCCCTTGCGAACGGCTTCCCTGCAAACGGTATCTTCTTCGATGGAGTAGCCAAGACAGACAAGGAAATTATAACAGCCCTCAAGGCCGGCATCGAAATCTTCAACTGCGAGAGCATCCAGGAGATAGAAGTCATCGACGCCATCGCAGGCAGCATGGGGCTTAAGGCCGCGATTGCCGTGAGGGTCAACCCCGACGTCGACGCCCATACCCACAAATACATCACCACCGGCACCGAAGAAGACAAGTTCGGCATCAGCGCCGGAGCGTTCGACCAGCTGTTCGCTACGCTCGGCCGCTGCCGCAACCTGGACTTCCAGGGCATCCACATGCATGCCGGCTCGCAGATCACCGACATGACCGTCTTCGCCAATATCGGCAGGAAGGCCGCCGAGTTCGAGAAGATCTTCGAAGATCACGGCCTGCAGGTGAAGCTGCTCAATCTCGGAGGAGGCCTCGGTGTGGATTACAACGATCCGCTCGGTAACTGGATGCCTGACGTAGAGGGGCTCGCCCGCGCCATAGCGCAGAACCTGCCTGTCAAGCCCGGCCAGAGCGTCCACGTCGAACCCGGCAGAGCCCTGGTGGCTCAGTGCGGACACATCGTCAGCCGCGTAGTCTATGTCAAGGAAGGCCTCAAGAAGAAATTCGCCATCCTCGACTGCGGCATGCACACCCTCATCCGTCCCGCGCTCTATCAGGCCCACCATGAGGTGGAGAACCTCTCCTGCAAGGCTCCGATAGAGAAATATGACGTAGTGGGCTGCGTATGCGAATCGAGCGACACCTTCGCCCGCGGCTACGAGGGCGGCGCTCCGCACAGGGGCGATTTCTTCGCCATCCACAGCGCCGGCGCATACGGCCAGGTCATGAACATGCGCTACCTCCAGAGGGATCTGGCCCCCGCCGTTTATTCAGATGATTTAAAGTAAAAGTAATACACCATGTTTGAAAACCTGACTGACAGACTAGAGAGATCCTTCAAGCTCATAAAGGGACAAGGAAAGATCACGGAAATCAACATTTCCGAAACGATGAAGGATGTGCGCAAGGCACTTCTCGACGCCGATGTCAGCTACAAGATAGCCAAAACCTTCTGCGACGAAGTAAAGCAGAAAGCCCTCGGACAGGATGTCCTCAAGGCCGTCCGTCCCGAGCAGATGATCGTCAAGATCGTACACGACGAGCTGGCGACCCTAATGGGCAGCGAACACAGCGACATCAACATCAAGGGCCACCCCGGCATAGTGCTGGTGTCTGGCCTTCAGGGTTCCGGTAAAACTACCTTCTG
>JAFYZI010000168.1 GCA_017548725.1 Bacteroidales bacterium | reverse complement strand
TAGACAATCTTCCGCATGAGGACATCTTCGGCGCCGGCAGGTACGTCCAGGCCCTCGACACCTTCCGCTATCTGCTTTTCAATGACACCGAGGCCCGCACGCTCGTCACTCCTGTCTGGGAGAACAGTCCTGTCACCGTCCGCAACGGCATCTCCGACATAATGTGCACCGACTGTTTCGAATCCAGGGAAAGGGCTGTCGTCAGCCAGTATCCTGCAGGCAGGCTCAGCGAAAAGGAGAGGAGGACGATATGGGAGCGGAATAACTATGCTCTGTCACTCAGCGAGCACTGCCGCTGGGTTGTCGAGAAGCTCATCATGGGTTTCCGCCCGTACAGCAACTCGGAGTTAAACAAGTACGAGACTCTCTTCGGTTCGGAGAAGAGCTCATTCTGCAAACAGATGAAGAAGGACGCAGCTGACCCTGCACACCTTGACCTGTGCTCATACTGGGATCTGCGCCGTATAGATCCTGACAATCTGAAATACGACAGTTTCCTTATGCTGGCCATTCCCCTTATTCTGGGGAAGGTCAGGCAATAAGGTCTAAATCTAGAATACTCTCAGGACGCTGTTTCCTTTGCTGTCCTTGGTTCCGAGTGTAAATCCGATCGTTACTACGAATTCGGCATGGCTCAGCGGCACTACGTAAGATACGGGGTCGCCGAAGCGGCTCTTGGCATTGCCGCCTGACGCTGTCGTATTGGCAGTGGGACGGCAGATGTTGGCCTGTCCGTAGAATGACTGGAGACCGAAACGGATGTTGGCGTTGAAGATGGGAATACGTGAGCTGATCTCGGCGCCCAGGAATATGTCATGGCCTGACATGTGGGTCATCGGGATGAAGCTTGACACGTTGGGATACCATGCGTAAGTCGCCAGCAGGTTGACGTCGCCGAGGTTATGCACACCGCCGCCGACGCGGAACTCGCCGTTCAGGAAGAGAACGGTCAGAGCGGGGATGAAGCTTATGTTCTTGTAGTCTCCGCCGCTGACTTCCTTGCCGGGATAGTGGATGTTCTCCTGCGGGTTGGTCTCTGCGAACAGGGTGGCTTTAACGACTGATGTGGTCAGACCGTCGAACAGACGCATCTTGGCAAGGCTTGCATCGCCGATGCGCTGGTAGCTCTTGGCGAGCTCAGTGCTGCCGAAGTAGGGAGCAGGTCTCTTGAGGTAGTAGTTGACTCCGAGGCCCTGGAAGCCTTCGATAGAATATGTGTTGAGCTTCAGATGGTCTTTCTGGCCTTTGGTATAGAAGAACCAGCCCTTGTAAGCAGTAGAGAAGTCGTTGCCGCGGGTAAGCTTGATCCTGTAAGGTTTCTTGCTGACAGGGATCTCGACGGTGGACGGAGTCTTGACATCGCTGATGAGGACGTCCTTGCCGCTTGAGATGGTGATATTGCAGCCTTCGAGGTCTGAAGAGATCAGCAGGGGATAGGTCTTGGGGAGAGTGAAGTTGATATCCTGCTCCTCTTTTACAAGGTCGGTGTCAACCCCTTGCTCCTGTGCGAAATAGCCTTCCTTCTCCATCCTGATGGTGTGCGAACCTTCTATCAGGACGAGCTTGAGAGGGGTGGTGCCGGCTTTCTCGCCGTCTACGATAACCTGGCAGTAGGGGGGATCCGAAGTCAGGTTGTAGGTAGAATATCTCTTCATGGAAATGTTCATGGTGAGCATTTCCTCTTCGTTCAGAGTGAACTGGTACTCGTCTTTCTCAGGCAGGAATGAATCTTTCTCCACTTTCATCTTGTGGTTGCCGGCCTTTACCTTGAGGTTGTAGAGAGGAATCTCGCCGACTTCCTTGCCGTCGATGAAGACTTTGGCGCCTTTGGCGTTCTCGGCGTCCTGGACTGAAAGCAAACCGTTGATTGCAGGCAGCGAGAAGTTCAGCACCATCTTTTCTCCCTTGGCGAGGTTGACGCTCTCGGCCACCATCTTGAAGCCTTCCGACTCGACGCGGATCACATACTGGCCGGGCTGCAGAGGGATTATGTTGTTTTCATACAGTTCGTAGTAGGTGATGTTCTGGTCGACGTTGAAGCTGTTGATCAGGGTGGGGTGCAGGTCGACCGGCCTGCCGCTGATGTCCATCCTGGGCACTGCGTCGAACACATAGCCTTCCTCGGGGGCGATGTTCACCTGGATCATTGCGAACGAGGGTTTCAGGCTGAGGAGGAAGTCCAGGTCATCTTCGCTTGCTGCTGCAGTGACGACGATGGTGGTGTCTTTCTGCTCGTAGCCGTTCTTCTCCAGGCGGATCTTGTGACTTCCTGTGGGGAGGTAGAAGTTCTCTGCGAGGACGCCGTTCTCCTGGTCGATGAATACGATGGCCCTGGCGGGATCGGACTGGATATGGACTTTACGGATTACGTCTGAGCGTTTCTCCTGTGTTACGAGGATGTAGGCCGTGCGCTCTTTGCCCATTGAAACTTCGACCACTCCCTGGCGCTCCTGGCTTTCCTGGTTGGCGTCAGCTTCTATGAACAGCACGTCGGCTTCGGTGGAAGTAGTGATCCAATCGGGCTTGGATGTTACTGTCCAGGCTTTTCCGGCGGTGACATAGATGCTGTCCTTGCCGGACCCTCCTGAGAACTTCACTTGCTCTTTCGACAGGTTGAGGTCACTGAGCTTGCGTTTGGCCGCGTTGCACTGGTTGATGAGCATGTTGGCCTTTGAAATCTGGTCTCTGGTTACACCTGGACTCTTCTTGGCGGCTTCGAGGGTAGTGATCGCCAGGTCGTACTGTTTGGTGGTGTAATACTCGACAGCTTCGTTGTAGCGCATGTCGAATGACTTCTGTGCATATGCTGCAATGGGCATGAGCAGCAGTGCTGCAATCAAAATACTGAGAAGTTTTTTCATTGTTGGTCGAGGTTAGTCTTTATTGTTTCCAGTTCGGCGTTGGGTTTGATGAAGAGGGCGTGCTCGATGCATTCTACTGCATTGCGGGCTTCCGACTTGCTGTGGGTCACCTTGTAGAGGTTATATGAGTCCATCGCGTAGCCTTTCCAGGCGTTGAACATGGAGTCGAGTTTTGCGTTGATTGTGTTCCTCAGCTGGGCCACCCTTTCGTCCTTGTTGAACATTCCGATATGTTCGCTGCCGACGAAGCGCTGTTTCAGGCGGTCTGAGCTGTCGAGCGCTGCTATGGCATTTTTGAGGAATGTGGTCTGCTCGTCCGTGGTCTCGATGTAGTTGGGACCGTTCTTGAGAAGCTCTGCCTGGCGGATCAGCGAGTCTGCGCTGCTGATGATGCCCTCGTAAGAGGCGGCTTCCGCTATGGCGGTATTGGTGATCTGCTTGTCCTTGTTGCCGGACAGGCTCAGGATGGCGACTGCCACCAGCAGCAGTGCGATCACTGAGATCGCAGACCAGAGCATGACTTTTTTCTTCTTCTGGGAGGCTACGACGCGGCCGCCGACCGTGCCCTCCTCGGGGTTGGCGATGGCTTTGCGGATGTCCTCGATGAGGGGGGCTCCAATGGGATACTGCTCAATCTTTCTCCAGTTGAAGTTTCCGAGCATCAGCTCCAGGTCTCCTGGCATGACGTCGCTGCCGTCTATGATGTAGGGGATGATGGTGCCGCTATGCTTGTGGTTGAAAGCATAGGTCACTTCTCCACGGGTGAATTTAGACTGGAACGAGTTCTGGCTGGCCAGGAACAGGAACACTGTCGAGTCGTCGATGGCTTCGGCCAGCACCTGGGGGAAATTCTGCCCGGCTTCGATGCCTTTCTGGTCAATGAAGTAGGTCAGCCCTGCGTCAGTCAGCGCCGCGCAAATCTGCTGCGCGACCTTGAGATCTTTTCTTGAATAACTTATAAAAACGTCGTAAACCTTCTTGCCCATCGGTCAAGCATTTAGCAATTTTAGTAGCAATTACACAAAAGTACTAAAAAAGTTCAATAACTGATGATGCAAGTACGGAAATTCGCCAGCCGCGACGTATGGTTTTAAGGCCAGATATCGCTTAGCTGCTCAAAGACTTCCGGAATGGTGGCCCAGCCGATGTTGTCTCTGCCGATGCGGACCATGATCAGATTCTTGTGCGGGTTGATATAAAGGACCTGATTATATATGCCTATTGCGTAATAGCCCGGGTACTGTCCGGGTTCGAGTCTTTCGAACCGGACGTCATACCATGTGTAGTGGTAGGTATATTTAGGATCGAAATCGGTGGTCAGGTGTATCCATTCCTCGCTTACTATACGTTTTCCGTCCCACATGCCGTAGTTCAGATAGAGGCGTCCGATCTTGGCCAGGTCTTTCAGGGTGCAGGTGATGCCGCCGAAGGCATGGGCTGCATGATGCCTGCGGCTGTCGATATTGATCAGCGCCACCGACTCCATCTGCAGCGGCTTCCAGACCTTCTCGCTGAGATAATCGACATAGCGCCTGCCCGTGGCGCGCTCGATGACCATACCGAGGATGGCCGTAGTCATGCTTTCGTAGTGGAACCTGGTCCCCGGATCACGGCGGAATTTCAGCCTCCGAATCTGCCTCATCATATCGTGCCCGTAGTTCAATTTCGCAATGGCGTTGACTGCCTTCAACGCTTTGATATTGAAATCATATTCATCATCGAAATCCAAGCCGCTGCGCATGCATAGCAGGTGCCGGACGGTCAGCTTCTCCC
>JAFYZI010000167.1 GCA_017548725.1 Bacteroidales bacterium | reverse complement strand
GTCGCCTTCGTCGCCGTACTTGCCCAGCAGGGTGCTCAGATTCTCCATGGCGGGAGTCTCGATCTGCGCATAACCGAACAGATGGAAGACCTCGCTGATGGTTGAGAATATATAATTGCGACGGGCCATCTCGACCGGTCCGAAATCGCGTGTTCCCTTGGGTATGGAAGGTTTCTGTGCCATATTGTAGCCTATTATCTTTAATCAACGGCAAAAATAAAGAAAATGATTAATTTTGCAGCCAATTATAATCAATAGTACAAATGAACAACTTTTGGAAAATCTTCCTTGCCGCCCTTCTGGCATGTCTCGTAGCCTTCGGGCTCTTTTTCTTCATCATGATGGGCAGCTTAGGCGCCGCTATTGCCGGCGGTGCTTCAAAGACAGCGATTGTGCCCCCGCAGTCAATCCTTAAAATCGACTTCTCAGCCCCGATCAGCGAGCGCGGCCAGAGCGACTTCTCTATCCAGAACATTTCCAACTTATCGATGGAAGAAGGAATGCCTCTGCTCACCGCCGTGCAGGCCATCAACAAGGCCGCCGAGGATCCCGGCGTGAAATTCATATACCTCAACACCGACAAGATGGCGACAAGCATGAGCTGCGCCGAGGAGCTCCGCCAGGCTCTGGCCAAGTTCCGCGAGAGCGGCAAGCCCGTCATCGCATACGCCAACACTTACGACAACCTGAGCTACTACCTCGCTTCAGTGGCCGACAAGGTCATCATCAACTCTTACGGCGAGGCCATGCTGACAGGTGTGGGCACCAACATCACCTTCTTCAAGGACCTTCTCGACAAGCTCGGAGTTGATATGCAGCTCATCCGCCACGGCAAATACAAAGCTGCCGGCGAGCAGTTCACCCAGAACCACCTCACTCCTGAGAACCGCGAGCAGAATCAAGTTCTCATCAACAGCATCTGGGCTACGTTGAGCGAAGAGATCGCAGCAAGCCGCGACTTCAGCGCCGAAGAGCTCAACAGCTGGATCGACAACCTCGAACTGCTGGACGCCCAGACCCTCCTCGACAGAGGCATCGTCGACCAGGCATGGTACAAGGACGAGCTTGAGAACTACCTCTGCACCCTCTTCGACGTAAAGGAAGCCAAGGACCTCAAATTCGCCGACCTGGAGAGCTATGCACTCGCCAAAGTAAAACCTGACAGCAAGGTGAAAGACAAGATCGCAGTCCTCTATGCTGACGGCGAAATCGTGATGGACGGCAATGCCGACAGCAACATCGTAGGCGACGACCTCGCCCGCAAGTTCAAGAAACTCCAGCAGGACTCTTCAGTGAAGGCAGTCGTGTTCAGGGTAAACTCTCCCGGCGGAAGCGCCCAGGCAGCTGAGATAATCAACCACGCCATGCTGAACCTCAAGCAATATAAACCCGTAATCGCCAGCTACGGCGGATACGCAGCTTCAGGCGGATACTGGATCAGCTCGAATGCAGACTACATCATCACCGACAACACCTGCCTCACCGGCTCGATCGGCGTATTCTCGCTGGTTCCCAACATCGGCGGCGGTCTCGACAAGACCCTTCACATCAAAACTGCAAGCGTAGGTTCCAACAAGCACACCGACATGATGAACGGCATGCGCAAGCTCGACGACGCCGAGGTTGCATACATGCAGAAGATGGTGGAGAACATCTACACAGCGTTCACCTCACTGGTTTCACGCGGCAGGCACATGTCTGTGGAGCAGGTCGATGAGATCGGCCAGGGCCGTGTATGGACCGGACGCGACGCGCTGACCATCGGCCTCGCCGACCAGAAAGGCAGCCTGATGGACGCCATCAACTACGCCGCATCTGTTGCAGGTCTCGAGAAATACAACCTTATGGTCGTTCCCGAGCACAAGAGCATGTTCGCACAGATGATGTCTCAGATGATGGGCGGCGATGAAGAAGACGACATCGCCATCAAGACCGGCGTGAAACAAATCGACCAGCTTCTGGACATCCTCGACGACCCCCAGATGATCTACGCAAGGATGCCGTACTTCTACGAGTTCTAAACCTGACAGATATACAAAAGAAGGCTGCCCGAGCAGGGCAGCCTTTTTTATTGAAGTCAGTTCCTGTTAAAAATCTTAGAATTTGAATCTGAGTGTTGCGAGAATCTTGTTGTTAGAGTTGCTTACATATCCTACGGGAGCTTTGTATCCGTCGTAGTCGTCATAGAGAGTGAAGCCGAGATCGTTCCTCAGCTGGCCCTGCCATGCGAGGTCGAGGTTGCAGCCCTTTGACAGCCTGAATCCGATACCTGCAGAAACGAACTGGTTGCCGAGGTAGTTGGGACGGCCGTCATCGTAGTAAGCGTAACCGCCGCGAAGAGCGAAAGCAGGAGAAATGTTGAACTCTGCACCGGCACGGAAGATGTTCGCGTTGCGCATGTAGTTCCTTGCGATGTAGTTGTTGTCATCCTTGAAGATGGCGGTGCTTCCGTTATAGTCTTTCATGCGGATCTTCGAGTAGTTGACACCTTCGTAGTCGAAGCTGAGCAGTCCGAATGTTCCGAGAGTGTAAGCGATGCCGACAGAATATCTCATCGGAGAAGTCATCTTGTAGTCGTATGCGCCTTCGGGAGTGTCAACATTGTTCTTGTTGCCATTATCAAAACTGCCGCTCATGTTGCCTCCCCAGTAATCGGTAAGGATGTACTTCGTGGGAGTTGAGATGGTAGCGCCGATGCGGAGATGCTCGGTGGGCAGGTAGATGATACCGGCCTTGAGCCCGATACCGGTGCCGACAGTCTTCTGCCAGTAGGTATATGTGAACTGCTGGAAGCCTGATTCGAAATCCAACGAACTTACAGCCTTCTCTGAATAGACATCGCTTATCCTGTAGTCGACATCATAGATATTGAAGTTGACTCCGAAATAGAAGTTGTCGTTCCAGTTGCCGGCCCAGTTTACAGAGAACTCGTCGATGCCGCCGGTAATCTTGCGGTAGATGCTCTGATAGGTATCTCCTGCAAGGAAGGCGGTGTTGGAGTCATAGTCGAAATCTTCAGTTACGCCCAGCATCTCGCCGTCAACTTCCTCGACCAGCCATGCATCCCATGCCAGCTGTGCTGACCAGGGAATTGCTGAGTTGTAGTTGCCGTAGTCGGCAGGATCGTAGTTGAGCAGGGTCATTACCTTGTCGCCGAGCCAGGTAGAAGACTGATTGCCTCTTCCGGCCTTCATCGTTCCTGAAGTGTTTACAATAGTATTGAAACTCTTGACGCGGTTGAACGCGAAGCCGAAGTTGAAGCTTACCAGGCCTGAAACTCTGCCGGTAGACAGATTCTGGCTGTATGCGAAGCTGGGAAGAGAGAACTTCGTAAAGTCGGACACATCGTATGAATTGAGGTATTCGGCCTTACCTACCGCTGTTATCAGAGACGGTGATATCTCGAACTCGGACATCCTGAGAACTCCGCTGCTGGCGGGGTTAATGCTGAGAGCACCGAGGTCTCCGCCTACAGCAGTGAATGCATTACCCATCGCAATCGTGCGGGCTGTACCGATGTACAGATTCTCTGAGAAGTTGTATGCCTGATCTGCATCCTGAGCGAAACCGGCCCAGGAAAGTGACAACAACAATACCGTCAATGCTGCTTTATTTATTGTTTTCATCACCGTAAATTCTAATAATGTTTTGGTAAAATTTGTTGTGAACAGTGTGGTGTCACGGCCTAGCGCCTTCCGCCGCCACCGCCGCCGGCACGACCACCTCCGCCGCTGCTTGAGCCGCCGGAGAATCCGCCGCCACCGCCGCCGCTTGAACGGCTTGAACCACCACCTGAATATCCGCCGCCGCCTGAGTATCCGCCACCGCTAGAGCGAGTGCTTGAGCCTGAGCTGTAGCTGCTGCCTGAAGAACGGCTGCTTGAAGAGCCTGATGAGCGGCTGCTTGAGCCAGATGAACGGCTGCTTGAACCGGATGAGCGTGACACTGATCCAGAAGAGCGGGTGCTTGAATTACCGGATGAGCGTGACACTGAACCTGACGAGCGGCTGCTTGAGCCAGATGAAGAGCGAGTGCTTGAACCGGTAGAGCGGCTGCTGCCTGAACCTGATGAGACTGAACCTGAAGAGCGGGTTGAACCAGTTGAGCCGCTGCCTACTGCTTCGCCTGCCCTGCGTGAGCCTGAAGAGGT
>JAFYZI010000022.1 GCA_017548725.1 Bacteroidales bacterium | reverse complement strand
GAGCATGATTTACTGCAGCTGGAACTTGCCACAGGTGCTTGGGCTGGAGGTGCTGGAAGGCCGGGATTTCAATGAAGGCGAATTCGGACCTTACTTGCTCACCCAGGACATGAGAGCTCATGGGGCAGAACTTGCTGAAGGCGGCGACGGAGACCAGATTGTCGGCTTCATCAATAATGTGAATATCACATCGATGAGAAAGGCGGATTCCCCCGTGGCCTTCCAGGTGCATACCAGGAGCGGGCATTCGATGCCGTTCGCGTATATCCGTTTTGCAGTAGGTGCTGACCGTTTTGCAGCCGTGGATAAGATCAAGAACGTCCTTACTGAGATGGACCCGACGATGCCTTACGAGGTGCAGTTCTATGATTCCATCGGCAAGAACCTTTATAGCGGGGAAGAGCGGTTGAGGTTGGCCGTGTGGCTGTTCTCGCTGCTGGCGGTGCTTCTGTCGCTGGTCGGAATCTGGGGCCAGGTGCTGATGGATGTGCAGTACAAGCGGTCAGAGATCTCCATCAAACGGGTGCTGGGTGCAGAGATTCCCCAGATTACTTCGGAGGGCCTGTGGATCTACCTGCGGACGGTGGCCATCTGCTATGTAATAGCCGCGCCGATTGGCTGGCTGATTGTGCGATACTACCTACAGCAATTCTCCCACCGGGTGGGCTTCTCGCTAGGCATCTTTGCCCTGACGCTCATTGTAGTCGCAGTGCTCTGCGCCCTCGTCGTGCTCTCCCACTACCTGCGCGCCGCCCGAACAAATCCCGCCGAGGTGCTGAAAAAAGAATAATGCGCTCTTTGCGCTTGTTGTGCGGGATATCTCCGGCTTTGTGAATTTCGGGTTGGTGCATTTTTTGTGGCGATGGTGGCCGACCGGAAGCTGGTGACTCCTAAAAAAATATTGAATTCTACTAAAAAATTTAGGAGTTTGAGAAAATTGTATTATATTTGTTCTTGAAACCATTTCATACTGTAGCATATGAAACCGAAACTGACAGCTAAAGAGGAGATGCTGATGAACATCTTCTGGGAGCACGGGAGCCTGTTTATCCGTGACTTGATAGGCTATATACCAGATCCGAAGCCCCACTATAACACTGTGGCGACGCTTGTTAAGTTCCTTGAAGAGAAGGGTTTCGTGGAGAGGGAGCCGATGGCCAATTCGTTCCGCTACAAGGTGAAGATTTCCGAGCGGCAGTACCGCGGGAACACCATTTCCGATGTGGTCGCCCGCTACTATGACAACTCCTACCTGAGTCTTGTGTCGCAGTTCGTGGAGGAAGACAAGATGGACCTGCAGCAATTGAAGGACCTGATCGCACAAATCGAAAATAACAAGAAATGACAGCATTCCTTTTATATATTGCACGTGCCGGGCTCTACTTGAGCTTGTTCTACGCCTTTTACCTGCTGGTGATGCGCAGGACCACCTTTTTCAAGTTGAACAGGGCCGTCCTGCTCGCAGGCTCCTACCTCTGCCTCCTGCTTCCGCTCATAAGGCTCCGTACGGTTAGCGCCAGCGTTGCTGCCGAAGCTCTTACAATGGTGGCTGCCGGAGAAGAGACCGGGGCTGCGCAGTCCGCATTCCCCTGGCAGGCTGTACTGCTGGCGGTCTATATTGCCGGCATGCTTGCAACTCTGATTCTTTACGGCATTTCCACCTGGAAGATGGAACGCAAGATCCGCAAAGGGGCTGCCACCGAAACGGACGGCTGCCGGCTTGTGCTGTCGGAAGAGCAAACCCCCTCTTTCAGCTGGGGACGGAATGTCGTGATGAGCCGTAAAGATTTCGAAGAGAATCCGGCCATTTTCACTCACGAAAAGATGCATGTGAAGTACCGCCATTCTCTGGACATGATTCTCTTCTTCCCCCTTCAGCTTCTCTTCTGGTGGAATCCGCTGGTGTGGATCACCCGCGAGGAGCTCCGCCTGCTGCACGAATACGAGGCCGACGAGGGGGTTATTCAAAAAGGCATTGATGCTACTCAATATCAATTATTACTGGTGCGGAAAGCCGTGGGAGAAAACCGTTTCACCCTGGCCAGCGGCTTTCAGCATGCCCAACTCAAAAACAGAATTGCCATGATGCTTAAATCTTCTTCTTCACGCTGGATGCGCTGGTCGTATCTGGCCCTCATCCCCGTACTGACCGTCTTCATGTTCGCCTGCAACCCGTCACGCTCTAAAGATGGACAGGAGGCCGAGCCGGTTCCTGCCGCTGACAAGATGAAAGTCGAGACCAAAGTTTCTCCCGATGTAAATCAGGATGCCGTTCCTTTCTCAGTCATCGAGCACAAACCGACTTTCAATGGTGGCGATGCCAACGAATTCGCACAATGGGCCAACTCACAGATCAATTATCCCGAGCAGGCCAAAGCTGACGGTATCGAAGGTCGTGTAATTGTACAGTTCACAATCGGAACAGACGGTGTCGTACGTGATGTCCAAGTTCTCCGTAGCGTACGCGAAGACCTGGATGCCGAGGTTGTCAGGGTTGTTTCTGCCTCTCCCAAATGGGAGCCGGGCGTAACTGCCGACGGCAAGAAAGTGCCTGTCACCTTCTCCTTCCCGGTTGTCTACAAGCTTCAGTAACAGCCGCTTTCAAAGAGAAAACCGCATAGCCCTTCCTGGTGTTATGCGGGTTTTCTTTTTGCTCCCAACCAACCCGAAATTCACAAAGCAGATGATGCTGCCCTGCAGGTACGTGGCGGGGCGTGTGGTCTGCTTTGTGAGCCCAAATCGCCGCAGAAAGCAGGTCACAATGCCCTGGAGACACCCCCACGAGGGGGTCATCTGCTTTGTGAAATTTGGGTAAAATTCTTCTTGACAGCTTCCGGCAAATAACATAACTTTGCTTGAGAGCAGCCATAAGCGGCGCTGGAAAAGAAGATGGAGATTAATCAAAAACTGCTCGGGCAGATCACCTCTGATCTCGGGCTGAACGCCCCCTTCGTTAAAGGAGAAACCATAAAGATTACCAATTGCTGGCATTTCACCACTGACGGAAATGCCGTTGACCTGATGTTCTATGATGAAGCAGATTTCATAGACGGCATGAACAGAATCTATGTCACTCTGCAGGACTATCAGGTGGTAATTCTGGCCTTCACCTTGATGGATACACATGTCCATTTCATCTTATATGGCGAATTTGATGAATGCAACCGTTTCATGCACGACTATGTCAAGCGTACATCCCGGCACATATCGACCAGATTTCAGGAACGTCACAAGTTTGATGGTGTTCCGATCAACCACCAACAAGTCGATACAGATTATTATTTGAAGACTGTCATCTGCTACACAGTTAAAAATGCCCCCGTCGCCGGCATACGTCACAACGCTCTCGACTACCCTTGGTCAAGCGGTCCTCTCTATTTTAAGACTCAAGGCCTTTGGTGCTCTCCACGCTGGATGACAGAAGACGATACCGTCGCCAGTTCTTCGCGGATGACACTGACTCAAAGGCGCGATGTCTTAAGAACCCGCAAGCAGGAATCGGTAGAAATAAGGATGATTGACCGGCTGATTTTCCCAGGTGAATATGTCGCCTATGGTATTGTCGAGCAGATTTTCAAAACTTGCCGTAGCTTCAATTTCTTCTTATGTCGCACGAAGGAAGAAGATGTCGATGCAAGAGGCGGAAGCATTTCACACTTGTCCATCCCGATGCAGGAAATGCGCCAGCACAAAAATGAAATCTGTAAAGAACTGTATGGTGTAAACAGTATAAAGGGCTTAACGACTGAGCAGCGCTTGCGTCTCGCCCGCATCATGAAGGCAAGATATAACAGTTCGCTTAAGCAAATAATTCGTTTGTCTGGTTTGGTCTACGATGAAGTCAAGGATCTGATTTGATACACAGGGCTGCCAACCCGAAATTCACAGAGCGGATGATGGTGCTCTGGAAGTACTCCTGAGAGGGGGCCATCCGCTTTGTGAGCCAAAATTGCCGCAGAAAGCGGGCAAGGATGCCTTACCGGTTACTCTGGGAGGGGGTCATCCGCTTTGTGAAATTTGGGATAGTGGAGATAATGTTTCCCTAAGGTAATTATGGCTTCCAGGTGGGGTGCTATTGCTTTACTAGGGAGCAGGGGGGCCTCCGGGGCTGACGGCGAAGGTGCACAAGGGTCTTATCCGGCCAGGGCTTCTGCGGTGGCGGCCCAGATGCGGGCGTCGAGGTCGGGGGTGAGGTAGCGGGAGGGGATGGCTTTGTCGCCGCCACCGACGAAATAGCGATTGCGGGTTTGCGAGGCGAGGGCGCGGAGGGCTGGCTGCACGCCGGCCGCAGGCTTCCTGCAGAGCGGCTTGAACAGCGCATCTGCCAGCGGGTCGTACCAGTGGCCGAGGTCGATCATGTTGGAAGCGACGATGCCGGGATCGGCCAGGTTCACCCGCAGCCCGGGATGGCGCCGCGCCAATTCCATCGAATAAGACAGCAAGGCCCGTTTGGCCCGGGCGTATGTGCCCAGCTGGCTGAAATCCTTCCCGGCCGGGCGGAGAGTCTGCTCGCTCAGCGGTGCGAAACGGCAGGTCAGAGAAATCATATTCACTATGCGGGCATCCTCCTGCAGCTTGTCCAGCAGCAGCTGGGTCAGCAGCCAGGGGCCGAAATAATTCACTGAAAAGGTATTTTCGAAGCCGTCGCCAGTGATGCTGTAGCCCTTAGAGATGACGCCGGCGTTGTTGAAGAGCCCGGCGACAGAGCCAGCCTCTATGCCTTCTGCGAAGCTGCGCACCGAAGCCATCGAAGCCAGGTCCAGCTCCCGCAGCTCAATGTCGGCGGCAGGGACGCGGCCAAGGATGTCACTCCGTACTGCCTCTGCTTTGCGGGGATTGCGGCAAGCCATCAAAACGGGGACGCCCTGCAGCGCCAGCGCCTCTACGGCTGCGGCACCCATGCTGCCCGTTGCTCCCGTGATTATTATGCGGCCGTTCATTTCCACCTCTTTTCGGCCTTTTCCACCTCGCGGCTGAGACTCTTCGGCAGATCGGCCACACAGCGGTTGCACTTCATCTCGAGGGTGTACATACGGCCTATGCAGTAGTTCGAATGGCCGCAGGGGCTCCGGTCGATCTCGCCGCTGCGGAGCTTCTTGACGAAGTCGGTGTCGCGCACCAGCGCACGAGCCACCTGCAGTCCCTGGAAGCCGGCCTCCAGCACTTCTTCCATCTTGGCGCGGGATACCAGGCCGCCCACATATATCAACGGCAGCTTCACTGCTGCACGGAACTTCTTTGCATCCTCCAGGAAATAGCCCTCGGAGTACGGCACGGTGGGAATCATGACGCGGCCGAACACACGGACCAACGCCCTCAGCCACCAGAACTTGCGCATGTCCATATAGTGAGTCATGGTCTTCAGAGGCATCGCCCCGCGCATCACCTCCATCGGCGCCTTGCTGACGAAGCCTGCCGACAGCACGATGGCATGCACGCCCAGCCTCTCCAGTTCGCGGGCCACCTCAAGGCACTCGGCCTCCTGCATGCCGCGGCGGAAACCGTCGTGCATATTCATCTTCACAATAACTCCCATGTCATCGCCGGCAGCCTCCATCACCTTAGTGATGACGCGCCGCATAAACCTCATCCGGTTGTCCAGCGAGCCGCCGTACTCGTCGTGACGGTGGTTGGTGTAGGGCGACAGAAACTGGCTGATCAGATAGCCATGGCCGGCATGGATCTCCACACAGTCGAAGCCGGCCTCGCGGGCCAGGTTCACCGCCTTTCCGAAATCTTCCACCAGAGCATCGATCTCCTCCACCTTCAGCCCCCTTACAAAAGTCGGCGAATAGAGGTTGAAGCCGCTCGAAGCGCCTACAGGCATGCAACCGCATGTGGCGCGGTGAGTCATGTTGCCGCAGTGCCCCAGCTGGATGGAGCATTTTGCTCCGGTGGCATGCACGTCGTCGGTAATCTTCTTCAGCCCCGGCACAATCTCCTCACGCATCCACAACTGGCCGTCGAAAGACAAGCCGCTCCGGTTCACCGAGGCGTATGCCAGAGTGGTCATTCCCACTCCGCCACGGGCCACGGCCACATGGTAATCGTACAGATCTTTGGTCGGACTGTTGCCGTAGGCCATGTTTTCGAAAGCGGCCGAGCGGATCACCCGGTTGCGAAGCGTCACCGGCCCGATGGTGACCGGCGTGAAGACAGGAGAGTTCTGAGGATCTGAGACCATATTAATATATGAACGGCAGAATACGTTTTACATGGCTGGTGTCCAGCTCGTCGCCGAACTCAGCGCTGTAGAGGTCGTAGATGCGTGCGGCGCGGGGGGCAAGGTTGGCGAAGGTCCAGAGAGCGAACACAGCCCCTGCCCAAGACCAGGTCAGGATGGCGAAGCCCACCCACTCCGTGAATTCGCCGAAGTAATTGGCGCTCGTCACGAAGCGGAACATGCCGCCCTTCGGCAGATAATGCGCAGTGTCGCCGGGCTTGCGGAGGTTGCGGATGATGCCGTCCGACTGGATGTTGACATACATTCCGAAAAGGAACAGCACTGTGCCGGCCAGGAAGGGCAGGCTCGTAAACCAGTCTGCAGAGTAGAAATCAGCCGGCGATACGTAGAATATCCAGCCGCCCTGCATCAAAGCGTTCAGGGTATTGAAGACCGCACCCATCAGCACGATTACCCACGGCATGCGGCTGTGGCCGCGCAGCTGCAGCGGGAAGATGAAGGACCGGTGGAAATAATGGATTTCAAAGAGAATCAGGAATGCCAGCCGGATGGTGTCGGCCCTGCGGTCGGACATCCACCACAGAAGCAGCATCGCAATGAACACCGGCACCTCCATGACAAACCAGCCCAGATGGTTGTCAACAGTAGGGCCCCATTTCGCTGTGTAGAACTTGCCATATCCGGCATTGACGAAGTAAAGGCAAACGAAAACAATCAGGGCCACGATGGCCATGCCGATCAAAAAGAGGTTGAAGGTGTGGGGTGTAAACATAGGGCTACTTGAACTTTTTCCACAAAGCTGCTTCAATCGGTGCGGGAAGCAGTGCTATAAGGAAGGGAAGATAGACATTCATGAAGGCGGGGCTGATGATACGGCGGCCGCGGAACATTGCCCGCAGGGCACGCTTCACGAGCCACTTCGGGGTGCGGATGAGACCGATGCGGACGCCCCGCTTCAGCCACTTTTCGCTGAGCCGGTAAAGCGGCGTCGCGATGGCGACCGGGCAGACGGTGGTCACACCCACGCCGTAGGGCTTCATTTCGAAAGACAGCGAACGGCCGAAGCTCCTCAGGTATGCTTTTGTGGCTGAATAGACAGTTATTCCCGGCGCAGGGATGCGGGCGGCCATGGACGACATGTTCAGCAGATAACCGCTTCCACGTTTCTTCATTGCGTCGCCGAAAAGGATGCAGGCGCGGGTCACAGTGGTTATGTGCAAATTCAGCATGGCTTGCACCTTGCCAAGGTCCGACGGCTCGAGCTCCTTGAAGAAGAACATCCCGGCGTCGTTTACCAGGATGTCAGGGAGGATGCCGGCCTCTTCGACGCACCATGCATAGAGCTGGTCTGCAGAGTCTGTCTGCGCCAGGTCCTGATAATGCGTTGTAACTTTGACGGGGAATTGCGCGTGCAGAGAATCTGCCGCGGCGTCGAGCTCCTCCTGCCGGTTGCTCACCAGAATCAGGTCATATCCGCGTCCGGCCAGCTGCCGTGCGAACTCAAGCCCCATCCCGGAGCTTCCGCCTGTGATCAATGCCGTCATTAACTTATTTTATACAAAGGTAATCATTTCAAAAAAACACATCATGCTAAAAAATGTTGCAAATAAATTTGGTTTATAATATAAACTTGTTTACATTTGCAGTGAGATCAAGACAGACTGCGCAGCTGGACTTGACCCAAAACCAAGTTAAACAGTTGATATTATGGAACAAAACAAAGAAATGACAGCTCAGGAAAGTCTGAAGCTCATCACAGAAACTATGAACAGCAGCCGCAAGGAGATTGTCCGTCACAGCGGGAAGTACTTTGTATTGTGGGGCATTCTGCTTACGGTCTTTTCTGTTCTGATCTACATCCTTTGGAAGACCACCGGAAAGGCAGCCTGGAACAATCTCTGGTTTGCACTGCCCGCCGTCGGCTTCCCTCTCGCAAGGTGGAGCAAGAGCAAAGAGCAGCCCGTCCATGTCGAGAATTTCATCAGCCGCATCAACGGCGGCGTCTGGAGCACTTTCGGCCTGTTCGCATGCTCGGTGGCCCTCTTTACCGTTCTCTTCGGGGTGTTCAGTGATTCCCCTCTGGCAAGCCTCGTAATGGGAGCCAGCCTTACCGCAATGATCGTCCTCCTCTTCGGCATGGCTGAGACCATCAGCGGCATCGCCCTCAAGAACTGGGCTATCAAGATTGCTGGATGGCTTACTGGCATCGGCGGCATGGCTATCTATTACATTACCGGAGCCAATGAGGAGCAGTTGCTTATCTTCACCTTCGCAGGCATCGTCCTCGCAGCCACGGGTCTGATTATCAAATATCAATACAAATAAGGTAAGCCATGTTTCCCAAGTTGGACCCGCTCCTGCACTCTGAACTGAGACTGGCCGTCATGTCGATACTGGCCGGGGTAGATGAAGCCGACTTCAGCTACCTCAAGAAGCAGACCGGCGCGACATCCGGCAACCTCAGCGTGCAGATTGACAAGCTGACTACCGCAGGGTACATCACCGTGGAGAAAGGCTTCAAGGGCAAGATGCCCTGCACAACCTGCAAGATGACCCCCGCAGGGCGCGAAGCCTTCGACTCCTACGTCACCGCCCTGAAAGAATACCTGGCCACCGGCGCATAGCCCTGGCCGGCACATAACAAAGAAAACCGCAAGGCTCACGGAGGGCCTTGCGGTTTTTGTTATATATGACATGCCGGACTAGCTGAGTTTGAGGCACATCAGGGTCATGTCGTCGTTGGGGTCAGAGCCGTCGCGGTGCTTCTCGACTTCGGCTTTGAGTTTGTCGAGAACTTCCTCTGCAGTCATGTTGCCGGCCTTGGCCATGAATTCCAGGATATGGTCGTCTCCGAACAGTTCCTTGGCGGGATTCTCAGCCTCGTTGAGACCGTCGGTGTAGAGGAGCATCATCTTGCCGCGGATGTCATCGACGGTTTCGCCTTCGAATTCGAAGCCCTTGAAGAGTCCGAGCGGGAGGTTGGCGTGCTTCATGTCGAGGAACTTGGCATCGAGGACAGGCGCGTTGTGGCCGCAGTTGCAGAAATCAAGACGGCCAGTGTCGATGTTGAGCAGACCGATGAACATCGTTACGAACATGTTTGCGTCGTTGTTTTCAGACAGTTCGTTGTTCATATATGTAGCGATGTCTTCAGGCTTGCTGCCCTGGGCGGCAAGTACGCGGAACAGCTGAGCGCTCTGGGCCATGAACAATGAGGCGGGAACTCCCTTGCCGCTCACGTCGCCGACGCAGAAATACAGCTGGTTCTCTTTCTCTACGAAACCGTAAAGGTCGCCGCCGACTTCCTTGGCGGGAGACATCGAGGCGTGGAGGTCGAGACCCTTGAAATCAGGGTAGACGCTGGGCAGCATGCTCATCTGGATGTTGTTGGCCACTTTCAGCTCATTCTCCAGAGATGCCGTCATGGCAGTGGTCTGCTTCAGCTCTTCGATGTATGAAACGAGAGACTGCTGCATGTTGCCGAACGACTGGCTCAACTGGCCGATCTCGTCGGTACGGCCGTCATCCGGCAGCGTCTGGTCGAAGTGACCTTCTGCGATGGTACCGGTCTGGGTCGCGAGTTTCTTCAACGGTTCCATCTCCTTGCGTATGATGCGGACGAAAGCGAACAGCATCAACAGCAAGCCGAACAGCACGATGCCGATAACGATGCGCCTCAGGCGGGTGTAGCCGCTGAAGATATCGCTTTCGGGGCAGACGATGGCTACGCTCCATCCGGTGTTTCCGAGGGGCTTGAAGAACACATAGCTCTCAGCGCCGTCGATGACCAGCTGGCGCATGCCTTCCTCGCCGCGGAGCATGGCATGTCCCAGTTCGGAAATTTCCGGATTGGGGGTCTCCAGTGTCTCGGTGAAGATAGTCTGGTAGAAGAGTTTCTCCTTATCTGGATGCACGAAGTATGTACCGCCTTCGCCGATCATGATGCTGTATGAGTTCGGGTAAGGCTTGACTGCTGAAATCGTATTTGACAGCCAGTCCAGAGAGATGTCGACCGACAGCGTGCCGATGAAGATGCCGAAGTCGTCCTTGATCGGCTTGCAGTAAGACGCGATCATGGCGTTGTAGGTCACATCATCGGGGTTGTAGTCGAAGAACGGTTCTGTCCAGATGGGACGGTCCAGCAGCTTCGGCATCAGATACCAGTCCATATAGAAATACTCATAGTGGTCATTGCCTTCCTGCGTGGTCTTGATTTCATCGCCTTCCCTCAGCGAGAACGCCGAAAAGTATAGACCACGGTCCCGGAAGTAATATGGCTCGAAAGCAATGGAACATCCGTTGATGTCGGGATTGTTCAACAGGATCTGTTTTGAGTAGATGAACATCGAGTCCGGAGCGTCAATGTGTTTCTTGATCACCCATTCGGTGTTTTCTGTTGCAATTTCAACCATCTGCAGGATTGAATTCACGCGGAGGGTTGTGTTGTCAAGCACCTGGGTGGCGCGGTTGACAGCCTCCTGACGCACGGTACGCAGCGACTGCGAGAACATGAATCCCAGCGAGATGATGAATATGAGGGCGGCGAAAGATACTATCCAGAGGCTGAGCTTCCTGGACAGTGACTGCTTTATGTAATCAGAGATGTGTGGAGTGCTCATAATATTAATCCGCCTTCAATTGTTCGTAAGTCACTTCATTCTCGAGCATTCCGCACTCAACCATAAGGTCGCTTGCCAGTTTCACCATATCAGGACGCAAGCGGAACTCGCGTTTACCGGATTCTCTGTCAATCTGTGCGTCAAGGACATCTTCAAGCATCAGTTTCTGTAGGATCCTGTTTGTGGCGATATGGTTCACCTGTACATATTTCATCACGATTTCAAGAGTCTCCTTCGGATGCTCGGCTGCCCATTCCCATCCTTTGCGGCTGGCATCGGCGAATCTGCGGGCCTGATCCTTATGCTTCTCATAGTATTCGCGGGTCATATATATGGCGTCTTCCTGAACGTTGTAACCAGAATCCCGGAAACGGTAGACCTCTTCATCCGTGAGTTCATATCCGGCCTGGACAATCTGGTAATACTCATTGTAACTCATGGCCAGCGTAGCGTCCAGGCCTCCTTTTATGAAGAGGTTGACGTTCGTCGCGAAGGGTATCCAGTCGTAGTTCAGATTGTCTTTAATGCTCATGCATTTGGCCAGCTGGCCGAAGCCTACGCTCCAGATACCTATGCGCTCGCCTTGCTGGGTGAGAGGATTCACTCCGCGACGGGACACGATGACCATGGAATTGTTCATCGAAGTCTGCAGGATGTTGACAAGAGGAATACCCCTGTCGATAATCTCCATGGCCTGGCAGAGTTGCAGCGTGGTGGCGTGGCTGTCGTTGCTGCGGATACGGTTCATGGCTGTCAGGGTAGAAGTAGGATGGATGATCTCGACATCTAAGCCGGCATCTTTATAGAAGCCCATGTCAAGAGCCACATAATACCCTGCGAACTGAGCCTGGGCTGTCCACTGGGGAGTAAAGACGAACTTCTCCTGCGCCAACAAGGTGGCAGGAGAAGCCAATATCAGGATCGCCGTAACGGCGCGTCGGATAAAATTCATTCTTCGGGTGTGTCTGCTTTGAATTCGTAGTCTTTGCCGGGCAGGATTGCGTTGAGGATAACACCTACGAGGGCTGCGACTGCCAGGCCTGAAAGGGTAGTGAAGCCGATAGACAGGGCGTCGTTGGCTCCGTACTTGATACCTATGGCGAGCACAAGTATGAGGGCTGAAATGATGACATTTCGTGAAGAGGTGAAGTCAACGTGGTTCTCGACCATGTTGCGTACGCCGACCGCCGAGATCATACCGTAGAGCACGAGAGACACTCCGCCGATGGTGGCGGCGGGCATAGCTCCGATGAGTGCGGAGAATTTAGGGCAGAACGACAGCACGATTGCGAAGATGGCGGCGAGGCGGATGACCCTCGGGTCAAATACCTTAGTGAGGTTGAGCACGCCGGTGTTCTCGCCGTATGTGGTGTTGGCGGGAGCGCCGAACAGAGAGGCGAGCATGGTTGCAAGACCGTCACCCATCAAAGTGCGGTGCAGACCCGGGTCGCCAAGGAAGTTCTTGCCGACAGTTGAAGAGATGGCGCAGATGTCGCCGATGTGCTCCATCATGGTGGCAAGAGAAATCGGAACGATAGTGATTATAGCTGAAACCAGGAGACCCCAGTTTGGATTGCCGAATACAGCGAAAGCGGTGTTTTCCATCTTGAACGGAACTCCGATCCATGCAGCATCCTTGACAGCCGAGAAGTCGCAGAGTCCGAAGCATGCGGCAACTATGTAAGAACCCAGCACGCCGAGCAGGATGGGGAGGATCTTGATCATGCCCTTGCCCCAGATGTTGCAGACAATGATGATGACGATTGCGAGAAGAGCAATCCACCAGTTGGTCTGGCAGTTGTTGATGGCAGAGCCGGAGAGGGTCAGACCGATGGCGATGATGATGGGACCCGTGACAACCGGAGGGAAGAAGCGCATCACTTTCTTGGCGCCGAAAGCTGCGATGAGCGCTGCCAGCACGAAATAGATGAGACCTGCGCAGAACACTCCGATGCAGGCGTAGGGCAGGGAATGAGCTGCGTCAAGACCTTGCTCGGAACCCATTGCGACGACAGAAGCATATCCGCCGAGGAATGCGAAAGAAGAGCCCAGGAATGCAGGGACTTTCATCTTGGTAAGGAGGTGGAAGATCAGGGTGCCGAGACCTGCGAAGAGCAAAGTGGCGGACATTGAGAGTCCGGTGAGCACAGGCACCAGGACTGTTGCGCCGAACATGGCGAACATGTGCTGGAGGCCGAGAGTAAACATCTTGCCCTTACCGAGTGCGCGGGCGTCGTAGATGGGTTGCTGAGTCTGTATCATAGGTTTATATGTTTAGTTTCCAGGTGGTTATCTTACGTCCTTGGCTGCAATTGTACTTTGTGAGATGTTGATGATGAAGTCTCCCATCTTCTCGAGACCATTGACGACATCCATGTAGAACGAGCCGGTTTCATAAGGGTAGCTGCGGTCCTCGAGGTTGGCCAGGTGCTCTTCCCTGAGGAGGTCGCGGTATGCGTTGATCCTCTCTTCCGCACGCTCGGCATTCGAGATGTCTTTCAATTTGACCAGCGGAGTCTCCAGATTGTCGTGCATCTCAGCAAAGGCTTCGTCGACCAGAGTTGTCATGCGGTCGATCTTCGTGACCATTTCCGGAGTAAAGGATTTGTTGTGAGCCCAGGCTCGTGCAATCGAACGGCCGATGCTCTCGCCGCTGTCGCCGAGAGACTCCATCTCGCCGATGATGCGGTAGAAGCTGCGCACGCGGACGATACCTTCGTAACTGGTCTCGCCCTTGGTGACCTGAGCCAGGTAAGTGGCTATTTCCTTCTCGACCTGGTCAGTAATTTCCTCATATTTGATGAGTTTCTGGTTCCACTGCTCGAATTCGCTCTCGCTGGTGGCGTCAGCAGCGTTCTTGATGAACCCGACAACTCGCCTGCAGAGGTCACCGTAGCGGACGATCTCCATCTTTGCGGAGTTGAGGGCCAGGTCACCGGTCTGCATGACAGCGTTTGCGCCGATGTATTTGAGCCTGAAGGTCTCCTCTTCTGACTCCTTGTTGGGAACCATCACCTTCACTATCTTTTCAATTTGAGGGATGAACCATACAAGGATGAGGGTGTTTATGATGTTGAACAGAGTGTGCAGAGTTGCGACGCTGTAGGGCAGTGAAGCAACCAGAGCCTCGCGGGTGGCCGCATCCGCCATGGCGAAGTCGGTCATGTAGGGGTTCGGGAAGCCGAACAGGGTCACTATCTTGCCGATGAAACTCAGGAACGGCTTGAAGAGGCAGGTGACCCATATCACTCCGAACAGGTTGAACAGAAGGTGGGCCCTGGCTGTACGGCGGGCGCTGACGTTCGCAACGGAAGCAGCGATGTTAGAGGTGATGGTGGTTCCGATGTTTTCGCCGAGCACCATTGCTGCCGCCATTGTGAAAGGGATGTATCCCTGGGCTACCAGCACCATGGTGATGGCCATCGTCGCGGCGGATGACTGCAGCATAAGGGTCATGCAGGCGCCGGCAACCATGAACAGCAGTATGCTGCCGAAGCCCCAGTTGGTCAGTCCCCCGAGGAAATGGCGGACAGGGTCGTTGTCCAGTAGGATGGTAGAGGTCTCCCTCAAGGTTGCAAGGCCGAGGAACAGCAGGGCGAAACCCATCAGGAATTCACCCATGTCTGTCCGCTTCTTGCTCTTCGACACGAAAAGCAGATATGCGAAGAACATCAGGGGGACGGCGATTGCGCCCAGGCTGAAGCTGCCCCCGCCGAAGCTGAGGGCGAAGATCCACGCGGTGACCGTGGTGCCGATGTTG
>JAFYZI010000166.1 GCA_017548725.1 Bacteroidales bacterium | reverse complement strand
GTAACTTAAAGAAAGTTGACTTTTTGTTGAAGTTGTTTTCCATAAGTAATGCTTTAAGTTGTTAATGATTAAGTAGTTAGTTAATTGTTAATAATTAGGTAAGTATTTTAGTATTATCGATTTTCCGATTTATCTTACAGGAAAATTGAAAAACACGTAGCCATACGGGTTTTGCAAAATGCTGCTAATATCATGAGGCCCAGTATTTTAAGTTCCTTTAGCACAGTACTTTCTGAACACTGCAACCGTGTTCAATGTCCCAATCAGTATGATTTTTGCAGGGCTTGTTTTCAGCAAACAATCAGCAATTTCATGGGAAAAACAGCCTTACGCCTAGATACACGCAGGGCACTCAAGGACGGTACCTATCCGGTTCAGATCAAAGTGGGATACGGCACCAACCTTTACCTGCCGACAGGCATTTACCTCGCTCCAACTGATTGGAACGCGACACTCCAGGTTTGTATCGGCGCTGGAGCACGGAAAATCAACAACATCCTGGGAATGCTCCTTCTGAGTATCAACAACCGCATAGTTGAGTTGATGGAAAGGGGAGTGTTCTCTACTCTGACCAATGATCAGCTTCGTCAGATGCTGACCAACTTGCAGCTGAACGCACCTACTGTAGATGTCCCCTCGTTAGGAGAATATTTCGACAAGGTGATCGCTCTCAAGTCGGGCAGCACGAGAACGAGCTACGACCAGACGCGGAAGCGCCTTTCTGAGTATTGTGGTGACCTGAACAAGATCAAACTTCAAGATGTAAATTACAGCTTCCTCGAAGGGTGGCAGTGCGCTATGGGCAAGTACAAGCGCAACACTGTCTCCCGGAGGATGAAAGACCTCAAAGCTGTAATCCGCTACGCCTATGAAAGCGGCGCGGAAGTCAATCCGGCTTATCTTAAGATTGACAGCAGCGCGGAGGACGACACTCCGCTGCGCTCGCTGCCTGTCGATACCATGCGCCGGATAATGAACATGGACCTTAAAGGGCGGCAAGCCATGTACAGAGATGCTTTCGTATTATCATTCATGCTTATCGGCATTAATCCGACGGATTTGAAGAATTTGACGAAAGACAGCGTAGTCAACGGCCGCCTACAGTATAAGCGAGCCAAGACTGGCAAGAACTATTCGATCAGGATCGAGCCTGAGGCCCGAGCTATCATTGACCGTTATGCCGGCGACAAACTGCTGCTGAATTTTGCGGAGAAGTACAAATGCTTCGAGCAGAACTGCAACAATTATCTCTCGTCTGTCATGGACGGCCTCACTCTCTATTGGGCGAGATACTCCTGGGCCAATTATGCGGTGGACCTGGACATCCCCAAAGACACTATCAGCGAGGCCCTTGGCCACCGCCACGGCGCCCACATCACCGGTATCTACATCCGCTACAGCACCGACAAGATCGACGCCGCCAACCGCGCCGTAATAGATTACGTGCTGGGCAAATAAAAAAGGTGACTCGCGAGAGTCACCTTTTTTGTTATTCATATTCCACAGTTGCAGGGGGTTTCGGGGTGTAGTCGGAGAGTACGCGGTTGATGCCGGCGACTTCGGTGGTGATGCGTTTCACCAGATGGTCGATAAGTTCGTCGGACAGATGCTCGACGGTGACTTCCATCACGTCGGTGGTGTTGATGGCGCGGATGATGCAAGGCCAGTCGAAGGTGCGCTTGCCATTCTTTATGCCGGTAGACTTGAAATCCGGAACGACGGTGAAATACTGCCATACCTTGCCTTCCAGGCCGTTCTTCGCGAACTCTTCGCGGAGGATGGCGTCGGCTTCGCGGACCGCGTTCAGACGATCGCGGGTGATGGCGCCGGGGCAGCGGACTCCGAGGCCGGGGCCGGGGAAGGGCTGGCGGAAGACCATGTTGTCGGGAAGACCGAGGGCTTTGCCGACCATGCGGACCTCATCTTTGAAGAGGATGCGGACGGGCTCTACGAGCTCGAACTTCATGTCTTCGGGCAGGCCGCCGGCGTTGTGGTGCGCCTTGATGCCGGCTTCAGACTCGAGGATGTCGGGCCAGATGGTACCCTGGGCGAGGAACTGGATGTCGTCGAGCTTGCGGGCTTCCTCTGCGAACACGTCGATGAACTCCTTGCCGATGATCTTGCGCTTCTGCTCAGGGTCGGTGACTCCTGCGAGCTTGTCGAGGAAACGGTCGACGGCGTCGACGTAGATAAGGTCGGCGTTCATTTCGTCGCGGAATACTTTGATGACCTGCTCAGGCTCGCCTTTGCGAAGCAGGCCGTGGTTTACGTGCACGCATACGAGCTGACGGCCCACAGCTTTGATAAGCAGCGCGGCCACTACGGATGAGTCAACTCCTCCGGACAAGGCGAGAAGGACTTTCTTGTCGCCAACCTGTTCTCTGAGGGCTGAAATCTGGCTTTCGATGTATTTTTCTGCAAGGGCAGGGGTGGTAATCCTCTCCATGTCTGCAGGACGTACGAGAATAGGATTCATATAGCTTTAGATTTATTTTTTCGATTGCCCCAAAATTATATAATTTTGCGGCCCTATGCAAGACATTAGAAATATAGCGATTATAGCCCATGTCGACCACGGCAAGACTACTCTGGTCGACAAGATGATTCAGCAGAGCAAGATACTGCGTGACGCAGAGAAGCTGGGCACTCTGATCCTCGACAACAACGACCTGGAGCGGGAGAGGGGCATCACCATCCTCGCCAAGAACGTTTCTGTCCCTTACAAGAACACCAAGATCAACATCATCGACACTCCGGGCCACGCTGACTTCGGCGGCGAAGTGGAGAGGGTGCTGAACATGGCCGACGGAGTGCTGCTGCTCGTGGATGCCTTCGAGGGTACCATGCCGCAGACCCGCTTCGTGCTGCAGAAGGCCATCGAGATGGGGAAGAAGCCGATTGTTGTGATCAACAAGGTCGACAAGCCCAACTGCCGTCCCGACGAGGTGAACGAGCAGGTGTTCGACCTGATGTGCCAGCTCAACGCCACCGAGGAGCAGCTCGATTTCCGCACGGTGTTCGGAAGTGCAAAGCAGGGCTGGATGTCTCTCGACTGGCGCAAGCCCACCAACGACATCACTGCTCTTCTGGATGTAATCCTCGAGGAGATTCCTGCTCCCGAGCAGGTTGAGGGTACGGTGCAGCTGCTGATATCTTCTCTCGAGTATTCTCCTTACGTCGGCCGTATCGCTATAGGACGCATTACCCGCGGTACTCTGAAGTCCGGGATGAACATTTCGCTGTGCAAGCGCTACGACATTGTTGAGAAGCAGAAGGTGAAGGACCTCATGGTCTTCGAAGGGCTTGAGAAGAAGAAAGTGGCTGAAGTGCAGTGCGGCGACATCTGCGCTGTTGTCGGCATAGACGGTTTCGAGATCGGCGACACCATCGCCGACTTCGAGAATCCGGAGGCACTGAAGCCCATCAGCATCGACGAGCCTACGATGAGCATGCTCTTCACAATCAACGATTCTCCGTTCTTCGGTCAGGAGGGCAAGTTCGTCACTTCCCGCCACATCAAGGAGCGTCTCGAGCGCGAGCTTGAGAAGAATCTGGCTCTCAGGGTGAAGCCTGGCGTCGGCACAGACTCGTTCATAGTTTACGGCCGTGGCGTGCTGCATCTGTCAATCCTCATCGAAACGATGCGCCGCGAGGGCTTCGAACTTCAGGTGGGCCAGCCCAAGGTGCTGGACAAGACAATCAACGGCCAGCGCTGCGAGCCTATCGAGGATCTGACCATCGAGGTTCCGGACGAGTTCGTAGGCAAGGCTATCGAGATGGCTACCCGCCGCAAGGGCGCCCTGATCCGCATGGAGTCTCGCGACGGCCGCACTCATCTGGATTTCAACATCCCTAGCCGAGGCCTCATGGGACTGCGCAGCAACCTGCTGACTGCCAGCCAGGGAGAGGCTATCATCGCGCATCGCTTCAAAGATTACGAGCCTTACAAGGGCGACATCGAGAAACGCGTCAACGGTTCGCTCGTTGCTGCCGAGACCGGCGAAGCTGTGGCATACGCCATGGACAAGCTTCAGGACCGCGGCCGTTTCTTCATCGATCCGGGCGAGCAGGTTTATATGGGACAGGTGATCGGCGAGCACACCCGTGAGAGAGATCTCGTGGTGAATGTCTGCAAGACCAAGAAGCTGACCAACGTCCGCGCAGCCGGCACAGACGAGAAAGTTATGCTTCCGCCTCCGATCAAGTTCAGTCTCGAAGAAGCTCTGGAGTACATTCAGGAGGATGAGCTTGTGGAAATTACGCCTAAATCAATGCGTATCCGCAAGATACTTCTCGACGCGCTGGCAAGAAAACGCGCTCAAGAGTAGAAGTTTCAAAAATTTTACTATATTTGCAGCCCACTTTGCATGGAGTTGCGCGATGAGCACGATGATCATACCCGTAAAGAATACAGTCAAGGGCTCTCAGAGTTTTGATTTTAAGGTTGATAAAGGTTTTCTCGAGGAGTTCGGCAATGACTTTGTGCTTGATGTCGACTGCGACGTGCATGTGGACGAGGAGAAGAAGGGAAGCTGGATAGAAGTTCTTTGCAAGATCAAGGGAACAGTTGTCGTCGAGTGTGACAGATGTCTGGACCCGCTGCCTATTGAAGTGGATCAGGAGCAGTTGCTCGTGGTCCGTTTCGACAGCGATCCGGAGACAGTGGAGGAGGAAGACGACAATGTCCTGATTCTCCCGGAAGACCAGACGGAGCTGGACCTCGGACAGACGGTCTATGACTTCATCTGCCTCAGTATACCGATTGTAAAGGTTCATCCCGAAGGGCAGTGCAATCCCGAGATGATGGCTCGTTTGAAAGAGCTTGAGCCGGAGGAGACGCCCGAAAGGAATGTACCTTTCAGCGGTTTGAAGGATTTATTGAACAAAACAAATAAAAAACATTAATAATGGCACATCCTAAACGAAAAGTCTCTAAACAGCGCAGAGACAAAAGAAGAACACATGATGTAGCTGTCGTCCCTACAATGTCGACCTGCTCAAACTGTGGCGCTACTGTCATGTTCCATCATGTCTGCCCTGAGTGCGGTTACTATCGTGGCCGTCAGATTATCGTCAAGAATTCGTAATTTCTGACGTTTTCAGTCCGCAGACTGAATCGAGCCCTGTTAGTTCAACGGATAGAACGGAAGTTTCCTAAACTTTAAATAGTGGTTCGATTCCACTACGGGGTACAAAAGAGGAATTTTCATTAAATTTGAAAGTTCCTCTTTTGTTTTTAGGATGTCTATAGTTCTGGATATGTATGCGAGCGCGGGAGTGGGAGCTGTCGCCCTGCTCCTGGGTATGCTCTTCACAAGGAAGATAGCCTTCCTCAAGCGCTTGTGCATCCCAGCGCCGGTTTCCGGCGGTCTGGTGATATCCCTGCTGACGCTGCTGCTGTACATCCTTTTCGGCATAGAGTGCAAGTTCGACGGCACGGTGAAGGATTTCTGCATGATGGTCTTCTTCACTTCGGTCGGCTTCCAGTGCGACATGAAGGAGCTTCGCAAGGGCGGCAGGCCTCTGGTGGTGCTGACTGCCCTGGTGGCTGTGCTCATAGTAGCTCAGAACTGCATTTCGCTCGGGATTGCAAAGGGGCTGGGCGTGGATCCGCTGGTCGGCATGGCTGCCGGCTCCATCCCGATGAGCGGCGGGCATGGCACTTCTGGCGGCTTTGCGCCGCTTCTGGAGCAGATGGGGCTGTCCAGCGCGCAGTCTGTCACTATGGCTGCCGCAACTTTCGGCCTTGTGGCCGGCTCGTTGCTCGGCGGTCCGCTGGGCGAGGCGCTCATACGCCGGCATCATCTCTGCGAGCCTTCCTCTTCTGACGAAGTCGTCCCGGCTGCCAAGACCGGTAAGACTTCCCATACATCTTCGGTTGAATATCTCAAAGGCGCCTGCATACTGATTATCGCTATGGCTCTGGGCTCCGGAGTCAGCAAGTTGCTCGCCCTGACCGGAGTGACTTTCCCGACATATTTCGGGGCGCTGCTGGCTGCCTGCATCCTGAGAAATGTATTCGGCCTGTTCCCGAAGTGGGCGTCGAAGCTGAGTGTAGGGGAGGTGGGTTCCATCGGGGACGTCTGCCTGCAGCTTTTCCTCGGCATGGCTATGGCCAGCCTTCGTCTATGGGAGCTGGCTTCTCTGGCTCTGCCGCTGACGTTGATCCTCGCCGCGCAGGTGGCATTCATGGCCCTCTATGGCGCTTTCGTCGCGTTCCCGCTGCTGGGCCGCAGCTACGACAGCGCCGTGATGGTGAGCGGCCTCTGCGGTTTCGGCCTCGGCGCAACTCCCAATGCCATGGCCAACATGTCGGCTGTCTGCTACAAGTACCGCTACGCTGTCAATCCTTTCATCGTCGTGCCGATAATCGGGGCGATGTTCCTTGATATCATAAATACCGGAGTGATAACCCTGTTCTTAAACCTGATACACTGACTATGAAACGCATCGTCCTTCTTTTCGCAATCCTGGCTGTCGCCGGCTGCTGCAACAAAGCTCCGCTCATCGGCATCAGCGGCTCTTACATGCCCACCGGCGGGACTTCTCTGAATACCAATTATTCACAGGCTGTCAGCAGGGCGGGGGGCGTGCCTGTCATCATCCCGACTGTCAGCAGCAGGGAAGAGGCGGATGCTGTCCTGGCGGTGCTGGACGGAATCGTCTTCTCGGGCGGAGAAGACCTGGGACCCTGGCTTTACGGTGAAGATATATATAATGAGACCGTTTTTGTCGATTCGGTAAGGGATGTCAGCGATGTGTTTCTGGCTCAGGCAGCTCTCGACAGCCACAAGCCCATCCTGGCCATCTGCCGCGGCGAGCAGTTGATGAACGTGGTGCTTGGCGGCTCGCTCTATCAGGATATTCCCGACCAGCTCCCCGACAATGTCGGGCATGGCGGCACGACTCATAAAATAGGCATCGAGGCCGGAAGCATACTTGCCAGCCTCTTCGGCGCAGACTCCCTAGAAGTCAATTCCACCCACCACCAGGCCGTGAAGGACCTGGCTCCCGGCCTGACAGTCACCGCCCACAGTCCTGACGGCATCGTCGAGGCTTACGAAGGCGACAACCTCATCGCCGTCCAGTTCCACCCCGAAAAGCTCGTCCGCACCGATGCCAAATGGCTCGCCCTCTTCAAGCTGTTCATAAAAAAAGCCAGGCGTTGAACCTGGCTTTCTTTACAATAAGAATCAGTAATTATTTGATCCTCTTGTAGCCGTAAGCTGCAACGTCGCCGAGCTCCTGCTCGATCTTCATAAGACGGTTGTACTTGCAGATACGGTCTGTGCGGCTGAGCGAACCGGTCTTGATCTGACCGCTGTTGGTAGCAACAGCGATGTCAGCGATAGTGGTGTCCTCAGTCTCGCCTGAACGGTGGCTGGTAACAGTGGTGTAGCCGTGACGGTGAGCCATCTCGATAGCGTCGAGGGTCTCAGTCAGCGAACCGATCTGGTTAACCTTGATAAGGATTGAGTTGCCGGCACCCATCTCGATACCCTTGCGGAGATACTTCACATTGGTAACGAACAGGTCGTCGCCCACGAGCTGGCACTTGTCGCCGAGAGCCTTGGTGAGCTTAACCCAGCCTTCCCAGTCTTCCTCGCTGAGGCCATCCTCGATAGAGTCGATCGGATACTTGGCGCAGAGCTGCTGCAGATATTTGATCTGCTGGTCGGTAGAAAGCTTGCGGCCGCGAGGGTCTTTCTTCTTGCCGTCCTTGAGCTGCTTGTAGTCATAGAAGAACTTGCCGTCCTCTACGAAGCAGAACTCAGAAGCTGCGCAGTCCATAGCGATGGTAACGTCCTCGCCAGGTTTCAGGCCAGCCTTGACGATAGCTTCCATGATGCAGTCGAGAGCGTCGTTGATGCCCTTCAGTGCGGGAGCGAAACCACCCTCGTCACCAACTGCAGTGCTGAGGCCGCGGGCCTTGAGCACCTTCTGGAGAGCGTGGAAAACTTCAGCACCCATGCGTACGGCTTCAGCCTCGTTGGCTGCGCCTACCGGACGGATCATGAATTCCTGGAAAGCGATGGGAGCGTCTGAGTGGGCGCCACCATTGAGGATGTTCATCATAGGCACCGGAAGAACATAAGTGTTGGTGCCGCCGATATAGCGGTAGAGAGGCATGCCAAGATAGTTGGCTGCTGCGTGAGCTACTGCAAGAGAAACGCCGAGGATAGCGTTAGCACCGAGTTTGCTCTTGGTAGGAGTGCCGTCGAGTTCGATCATGGTCTTGTCGATGGCGCGCTGCTCGAGAGCGCTCATTCCGATAAGCTCGGGAGCGATTACGTCGTTCACGTTGGCAACTGCCTTGAGAACGCCTTTTCCGCCATAACGTTTCTTGTCGCCGTCGCGAAGCTCGAGGGCTTCGTTCTCACCTGTTGATGCTCCTGAAGGAACAGCTGCAACACCGATGATGCCGCTTTCGAGTTCGACTTCAACTTCTACCGTGGGATTTCCACGAGAATCAAGGATTTCACGTCCTGTTACACGAATTATACGCATTGTAGTTTGAAATTATAGTTAAATGATACTTGATTTGCTGTCAAAGCTGTAAAAAAGCGCCACAAAAATAGTCTTTTTTATATAAAAGAGCAAAATAGTGGGAACTATCTCCTCTCTATTGGTCCCTGCGGCGTAACTGCCTTACAATCCTGCGGATAATGACATCGATGTCGCGGTCAGGCTCGATGATGTTGTAGCTGCCCCAGAAGTCCGGGTCGGTGAAGTTTTCGAGCTTGGTAGTCATTATGTCGCCGAATTTCATCAGGCTCTCGCTTTCGATGGACAAGCGTCCCGGGTAACGGTCGGTAACCGCCAGCTCGGACGTAATGCTGTAGGTCGTCTTGAACGGAGAATACCTCTTGCGGGCGGTGAAGACTATCTCCGTGCGGGAGTAATCGTAGTGCCACAGGCCGTCGTCGCCTTCCTTGAAGTTCATGATGAACGAGGCGGAAACTAT
>JAFYZI010000165.1 GCA_017548725.1 Bacteroidales bacterium | reverse complement strand
GAGTGGATCTGGCGCACCGGCGTCAGCAGCCGCGAGGCAGGGGTGTGGACTGTCAGCGCCCGTCCTGAGAGCTACAAGGGGCTGCATTCACTGGGCTTCAGTTATATTCCTTCCAACAAATCTTCCGACAAGAGAAAATGAGCGGGAAAAACAAACTTGCCAAGTTCCGCGAGAACGAGACTTTCGACTGCCTGCTGCAGCCGTCTTCCGACGATATGCTGGCCGGGAACTTTCCGGTGAAGGGGCATTGGAACGATTCTGTTTTCCACAATGACAATCCGATCGTGCTGGAGCTGGGCTGCGGCCGCGGCGAGTACACCGTGGCTCTGGCCGAGCGCTATCCTTCTGCGAACTACATCGGCATCGACATCAAGGGGGCAAGGCTCTGGAAGGGGGCCAAATATGCGACGGAGCATGCGCTTGGCAATGTGGCGTTCCTGCGCACGCGCATCGATTTCATCAAGTCAGCTTTCGGGCCGGACGAGGTCAGCGAGATCTGGATCACGTTCGCGGACCCGCAGCCGAAGAAACCCGGCAAGCGCCTCACCTCTCCCCTTTTCCTCGACCGCTACCGCAGCTTCACGAAGAAGGGCGCCATCGTCCATCTCAAGACGGACAGCGTGCTGCTTTACGAATCCTCTCTTGAAGTGGCCCAGGAGCAGGGACTCGAAATCCTCGAGTGCAACGCCGACATCTACGGCAGCGGCCGCGCCTCCGACCCCGACGACATCCTCTGCGTCAAAACCTACTACGAACAGATGTGGCTCGCCGAAGGCAAACCCATCAAGTATCTGGCGTTCAGACTGTAAGCTGGACTTGTCGCCGTCCTCGGCTGACCTGTTCTTTGGCGAAGCTTTGCTCCGCTCTACCGACTCATTTCTTGAACAATGCCTTTATCAGGTCCAGGGAGCCTACCAGGCCGAGGGCCATCAGAATCAAGCCGACGAAAAGCACGAGGAAGCCGCCGCCGCGGTTGTTTTCCCTTTCCTCGTTAAGTATGGCACTGGCGCTGTGGTCTCCTTCCATTATTGAAAGAATGTGGTATTCCCTTCCGCTGCCATACTGGACAATTTCGTCGCCCTGCGCCTTCCCAAGCACCGAAACAGTGCCGTGTGGAACCATGCTGTATTTTATCCTGACATCGCCGATTTGCGGCTCTGAGGGATTCGGGCCAACATAGATGATATTGCCGATAACATGGACAGGGACGTCGACATTATCCTTCGAAGCGCTGCGCGCCTGGGCACGCAGTTCAGACATACTCTCTTCCGGAATCGTTATGTGCATGCCAGTGGTATAATCCCTCACCCACCCGATCAGGCCGGCGGGGAGATGGTATCCTCCCAGAGTCACCGTACTGCAGGTATCTTTCGTATCTGCCAGACGAACATACACGAAGTTGGCGTCCCTCTTCGATGCTATATAATCCTGTGAGCTGAGGGGCCGGTCCACCCAGTCTTCATAATAGGTTATTATATCTGTTTCGCTGTCATGATATTCCGCCAGCTGGAAATATTCTACATCTCTCTTGAGAAGCAGAGCGTCGACATCAACGCCTGTCTCCATATCCCTTATCGGCTCAGAGCTCTGTGTGACGCCTGTCAGATGGATAAGTTTCCCCTCGCAGGCCGGATCCGGAATCCCTGAAGGATCCACCTCTACAATATTCTTTTCCGCATTATTCAACATCAGCGAAACCCTGATGGTCCTGTATTCATTCCACAACGTCAGTCCCAGGCCGGTGAGCAGAAGTAATACAGCCAAAACCTGTCCGATGCCAACAGAAATAGATTTTCTCATATATCATTAAAGAACGGGCCTGTTACCGTAAGGAGCTGCTGAAGAAGAAATAATAGCAAACGGCTGCTACATATTTGCCAGTTCCAGAGAACTTGGCTACGGTCGAGCCGGAGCGGTCTCCATAATTGCCGTCATTGTATATCTGTCCTATGCGGGAACCGCTGGCATTTTCAACCGAGCCGTTCGGCTGGATGTGTCCTATCGGGGAGCCGGTCTTGTCATACACCATACCTTTGGCATTGAACGATCCTGCAGTGCCACTGGCGTTGGTGACCTTTCCGTCAGACGACACATGGCCGACACGCTGGCCAGCTTTGTTGAAGACGTCACCGTTAGCTGCCATCTTGCCGATTACTGTTCCGGTCGGAGAAGTGAAATTGCCGGCAGTGATGGTCATCATGTTCGCCTTGAAATTGGCTTCTGCCTCAGCCTCCCTCTTCTTCTGCTCTTCGCGGGCAACTTTCATCTTCTGCAGGTCATCAGGATTCAGATAGTCGTGCAGGAAGAAAAAGGCTACGAGTTCCCGGGTGGCATCGCATGAGAAATAGCCCAGCCTGCGGCCATAGATGGTGATATCCTGTCTTGTAACGACACCACAGGGCTCTCCGTTGATGGAGACGCCTCCGTTACTGATCGTCACCTTCATGCCGGTATCCAAAATCTCGAGGCCATCATCAACCAGTTTGGCCACGACAGTACCGTCATTGCATTCAATGACTCCTTTGCTGTAATCCACCTTATAAGTAATGAACTCTCCTGCGGCTGAGCCGGATTCGTGCATCTTCTTGCTTACAATCGTATTCTTGCTGGAATGCCATGAGCCGATGAGAGTATCCCGGCTGCTTTCAATAATCTTGCAGCCCGCTTCTTGCTGAGCCTTGGCCTTTTTTTCCATTTCCTCTTGAGCTTCCTGCTTACGTTGCATCAGCTGTTCAATCGAAGTGAAATCTTGCTGGGCTTTTGCATAATAGCTGGGGAAAAGAGCTGTCATTATCAACAGCGCCACGATGATCTTTTTACTTGAGATTCTAGTTTTCATACTAATACGATTGTTATTTACAAATTTAGTTTCGCTTTAGGGGAGCGCCCATGGCGGAGGCGTCCTTGGTGCCGTCGGCGTTCAGGTCGAAGACCATGAAGTCGGGGGCAGCTGCGGTATAAGGCTTCCAGCCGAGACCGGGGTCACCGGTCTTCGCGAAATTTACCCAGCAGCTGACCACATGCTCGGCGAGTTCCCAGTCGGCCTTAGTGAACGGTCTGTCGCCGCGGTCCAGCGACTTGAACATATACCAGAGCTCTGATGAGTGGAAGGCTCCTTTCATGTCGTGCGAGCCGGCCTCATCGTCCGGGAGGGCGTGCGCGAACTGATAGGCGTAGACCGGCTTGCCGGCGGCGTTGCGCAGTTCGCAGAAACTGCGGATGCCTGCTTCAGGATTGCCCATGTCGTCACGGGTATAGCCTATCATATAAGGGATGTCCTTGATGCGGCCTTCCATAGCGGCAGTGTCGAAGCT
>JAFYZI010000164.1 GCA_017548725.1 Bacteroidales bacterium | reverse complement strand
TGTCGGTAGTGAGCAAACGCATCCATATCAAGCTGAAGGTTCCTGCCGATCCTGACGACGGCACGCCTTACGGCATTACTGCATGGTATGACGAGGCTCCTTTCGATTCTTTTGTCGATTTGCCGTCCAGCTCTTTTGAGGTGGGGAATCTTATGGCCGGAGACTATATGGAAGGGGACATCGAAGGTCTGGAATTCGAGAAGGAGTATTACATAGGATTCGATGCCTACGACCTGTCGGCCAACCACAGCACTCTGTCGCCGCTCAAGGTGGTCCTTACCGGGCCGAATACTCCCCCTGTGATCAAGGGCGAGGCGTCGCTGGACAACGTGGTGGTCAAATACTGCGAAACAAAAGAGATAGGTATCCGATACTACGACCCTGACGGGCATGATGTCACAGTGACCTTCGAAGACAATTCGGGCCGCGCCGCCACTTTGACCGACATGCCGGAGCAGGGCAGGTGCGTGGTAAAGATAAAGGGAGCAGCGGATCTGGCCGGCAGCTACGAGTTCAAACTGACAGTGACTGACAGATACGGCATGTCCACATCTCTGACAGTTCCATATATCATCAAGCCCAACACTCCGCCGACTAAGATCAAGGAGATCGGTAACATGGTGCTTGACCTGTACAAGGACAAGAGGGTAGTAGCGCTGAAAGATTTCTTCTATGATGACGACGGCGAGCATCTGGCAGTGAGCTATACTGTCAGTGACAAGGATATATTGAGGATTACCGAGACGGCCATGAACGGACTTGCGCTCACCCCGCTGTCGCAGGGAATAGTCGATGTGGTCGTTACTATGAAGGACGGCTTGGGGGAGACTGTGTCTTCGGCCTTCAAGGTACTGGTGCGGGATAATACGGTGCCGTTTGACATCTATCCCAACCCTGTCACCGACGGCAGGCTGTATATCCGCAGCGGCGAGGCTTCCGGCGTCAAGGTCGTTGTAGGCGGGCCTTCGGGAGCTGTGGTGTTCAACGGAACCTTCGACCTCGATCCCTTCGCTCCGTCAGTAATCGACCTTAGCAAATGCTCTACGGGAGTGTACAGCGTGAAGGTTTCAAATGATAAAGAGAGTGTATCAACAACTATAATAAACGTACACAATGATTAGAAAGATATTGGTATCTGTGACGCTGCTGCTGGCCGCTATGTCCCTCAGGGGGCAGAGCGTTTCGTTCGTGAACATGCCGGACAATGCCCGCAGGCTGGCCCAGGGCGGCACGGATGTATCATATTCTGTGTCAAGGTTGCCCGAGAGGGGCTATAGCGGTTCTGTCGAGGCTACTTTCTTTATGTGGGACCCCAGCGCGCTGAATCTGTACATGCTTGACGGATATGCAAGGCTGGGGGAGAGACTGGCTCTGAGCGCCAAAGGCAGGCTGCACAGCATCAAGTCTTATGTGGAAATGGACGGCAACGGCAATCTAGGCAAGACTTTCAACCCGTCGGAGTATCTGGTGGGAGTAGGTCTGCATTATCGCGTCGGTAACAACATATCCCTGCTCGGCCAGGTCAATTTGATTTCTTCGAAACTAGCAACTAACTTTACAGGACAGACTGTGGCTGCGGATATCGGAGTGGCTTATGACATGAACGATATTTCGTTCGCCCTGACGGCGAGGAACCTCGGGCCGGACTTGAAGTATGCAGGGTCGGCGCACAGCAATCTGCCGATGGTTGTGATACTGGGTGCGGAGAAGATATTCGGCATTAACGGCAACGGCCTCGATGTCGCAGTGGATGCGGGCTACATGCCTCTGCATTCATGCTTTGTGGCCAAGGTGGGTGCCAGCTTCTCGATTCATTATCTGGTCGATATAATGGCAGGTTACCATTTCGGCGGCAACGATGCGGTTGAGCCAAGTTACGCTACCGTGGGCCTCGGCCTTAATTTGAGTGTGTTTGAACTTAGTGCGGCATATATAATTTCTTCATCCAGCTGGGTGCCCAGGAACTCCCTGGCTTTCACGCTCGGAGCAAGGTTTTAAGTTTATGAACTGCAGGACAGAGGAAGCATATAACCAGCTGATTATCCATGTGGAGCCTGAGGACCGCAGCGCCGCTGAGCAGGTGGCTGCCCTCAACAAGGCTTATGGAGATTATGTGGCCGGCATGGCTTCTAGGGGTGACTGCAGGCGCGCCCTGCTGGGCCGCTATTTCGCTCCGGCGGAGGATCTGCCATTCCTGGATGGCTTCTCCTGTGCAGGCCAGTTGCCCGCAGGAGGCGGAAGCGCGCTGTGGGTGATGTTCACCGCTGACGACAACTTCATCTACACTCCGATACTGTACGACAGGGCAGGTGCTGATTCTGCAGCAAACACCCTCAGCATCTTTGAGGAGTATTCACGCATCCTGGCCGGCAGCGGCCTTACGCTGAAAGACAACTGCGTGAGGACCTGGTGCTACGTGGATGACATCGACAATAACTACAAAGGATTCTACAAGACCCGCACTGCATTCTTTGCAGAGAACGGCCTGACTCCCGCTACGCATTACATAGCAAGCACCGGCATCGCCGGAGTTATGCCTGCCGGCTGCGGCGTGGTGGGGATGGATGCCCTGGCTGTGAAGGACCCTTCGGCAGCTGATGTGAAGTATCTTAAGGGCAGCTCCAACCTGGGCCGCACCGACGCTTACGGCGTGACCTTCGAAAGAGGCGCTACGCTGATGCTCGACGGCTGCAGGACCGCCCTGATAAGCGGCACTGCAAGCATCGACACTGCCGGCCATGTGCTCCATGTGGGCGACGTGGAGGCTCAGTCGCTGCGTGCCTGGGAGAATATCAATGTGCTGCTGGATGAGGCAGGCATGTCGTTCGGCGACGTGACGGTGATGATAACATACATACGCAATAAGGAAGATTACGCTGCGGTGCGCAGGCTCTATGACGAGCGCTTCGACGGCAGTATTCCTCATTTGTTCCTCCATGCTCCCATCTGCCGGCCCGACTGGCTGATGGAGACGGAATGCATAGCTGTAAAACGATAAGACTATGGGCAAAGGACAGACGATAAAGGCAGGATATATGAAATACGAGAGGGTGCTCTGGGCAGCGCTGCTGGCCGTAGTGCTCTTCCCGGTCCTGGCTTTCGGCTTCAAGGACGTGCTGGCTCGCTTCGGAGAGCTCAGCCTCTTCATCTACGACCGCTCTTTCTTCAACGATACTGTGATGAAGGCCGGCGGATTTCTGGAGTACATATCTTCTTTCATGGCGCAGTTCCTGATCTTCCCCTGGCTCGGCGCCCTGCTGGCCGTGCTCCTATGGGAGGCTGTTTACTGGCTGTCCTTCAAAGCCTTCGACATTCCGCGCGGGTACAGCATATATGCCGCGATTCCGGTGGCTATGCTGCTGGTGACCATAATGGGCTACGGCGACAAGGTCAACGTGCTGCTCTACCGCAATGTTTTCTATACTGCAACCCTGGGTTTTCTTTCCAGCCTCGCAATCCTGCTGTGCTGCCGTAAGGTGCGCAGTTTCCCTTTGCGGATGGCCGTGATGGTGGTGGCAGGCATTGCTGGCTATCTGCTTTTCGGGGCTTATGGCCTGCTCGGTGTCGCACTCGCTGCACTAAGTCAGGTTTCCCATGAGCGTTCGGCTGTCAAGGCCATTGTGGCTCTGGTTCTGGCTGCGGCTGTCATAGGGCTGCTGCCGCTGGCTTTCGGGCGCAACTGGATCGCTGGCGTTCCGATAGTCGAATTCTACAACTACGACAAGGTCAACGTGCTGCCCTACATACTGCTGGCTGCTTTCCCGCTTCTATTTGCGTTTCTTAACGAGAACAATGCTGCCGACAGCAAGCATAAGACATACTGCATCACTCTCAGTCTGTCGGTTTTGTGTTCCATGGGTATTGTCTGCAACCTGATGTGGAAGGCTGACGCAGAGTACAGGTCTGAATCTGCGATGTACAGGGCGCTGCTCAGGCAGGACTACGAGAAGGTTGTCAAGATATACGACAAGGTAGTGAAAGGGGAGGATGACCTTAATGCTTCCTCTTACAAATCGCTCATTAAGAGGGTTGGGAACCTTGGAGGCGACGAGCGCCGCGACCTCTTTGCTGAATATTACTACAAGACATACCAGAGACCTTCAAGGCTGGCTACGGAGCTCAGGATGCTGGCCATTACATACATGGGCGAATCCGGCAACCTGCTGTTCTCCGCTCCGCAGGGGCTTGTCAGCGAGGAAGACACTCCGTTCGTAAGCCAGTACGGGCCTACTATCTACCGCTACTGGGGGCTGTTCAACAGTGCCTATGTCTGGACGACTGCCACGAGTATCCACGGCGGATGGTCGTATTACAACCTCAAAGAGGCTGCTCTGGCCATGCTGCTGGCCGGCAACAACACCGCCGCTGCCAAGTATCTAGACATCCTCGACAATACTCTGTTCTACTCGAAGTGGTCGGCGGCCCACCGCAAGTATCTGACCGATTCCCGTCAGCTGCGTGAAGACTATTCGAAGCACTTCAGTCTCGTATGCCCCGTCGAGGACAAGTTCTACTCCGAGAACGGAGAGATAGAGCTCAAGATACTCGAGCATTTTGCTCTCTTCGAGCAGCCGGACGTGGCCTTTATGACGCCTGAGTATTCAGAGTGTTCAGTGCTCTGGGCCATGCTGTCGAAGGACATGGATGCCTTCTGGCATGCGCTAGACAACTATTACGGCGTTAACATGCCCGAGAC
>JAFYZI010000163.1 GCA_017548725.1 Bacteroidales bacterium | reverse complement strand
GACGAAGGCGAGGAGGACGGCGTTTTCGAAGCTGACGAGAAGCGCATCATCCACAACATCATCCGCCTCGACGACATCACCGCCAAGGAGATCATGACTCCCCGCGTCGTGGCATCCATCGCTCCGGAGGAGATGACCATCCGCGAGTTCTTCAAGGAACACGACCTTCACCACCATTCCCGCATCCCTGTCTACAAAGACGACAACGACGAATATATCACCGGATATATCCTGCTTGTCGAAGCCCTCGAACTCATGGGCAGGGACAAGTTCGACATGAAACTCTCCCAAATACGCCGCAACATATCTTCATTCCATGAGACTACTCCCATCAGCGAAATCTGGGATTCCCTCGTTCCCAAGAGGGAGCATATCAGCGTCATCATCGACGACTACGGCTGCATGCAGGGCCTGGTGACCCTCGAGGACATAATCGAGACTACTACAGGCGTCGAGATAATCGACGAGATTGACGAAGCCTCAGACATGCAGGAGTACGCCAAGGCGCTTTGGATGAAAAACCGAAAGAAAAAATAACCTCACATTATGAAACGCATACTATTCATGCTGATCGGACTGTCGGCAGGCCTCTGCGCAATGGCAGCTCCGAAAGACACTATCGCTGTCAAAACTTTCCGCTATGCAGGTCCCTTCGACACTGCAGCCCCGTTCTTCGTTGACAGCACTGACGTAAACGGCAAGACATTCAACGACACAAAAGCCCAGCTGGACGCAGCCTTCTCCGCTGACGTACTGAGAAACGCAGTTACGGTCAGCGAGCTGCCGGCCATTAGCGACAAAGGGCAGATGCACTTCGCGGCCTTCAGCGTCGAGACTATGGACTTCGCAAAGGTCGACATCAATGTCGACGGCATCAAGAACTGCAGGATCTTCGTGGACGGCAAGAAAAACGAGAGCGGCAAGGCCAACTTGGAGCCCGGCACGCATGAAGTGGTCATCAAATATCTGACTGACAAAGAAAGCGCCGACGAGGGCATCGAGGTTTCCATAGCCAGCGAACAGACCAAGTCGCTGCGCCTTAGGGAAGACGGCCGCAAGATATACTCGCTCGACCTCAACACCCAGGGCGACGGCTGCGGCGGCGTCAGCCTGTCTCCCGGCGGCCTATACTACTCTATCCGCCACTCCCTGATTGCCGACGACGGCAAGACCACCTCTTACACCGAGGTGTTCGACACTGCCACCGGCGAGCTGCTGATCCACACTGCAGACCCGATCCGCTGGATGCCCGTCCGCGACGAGTACTACACCACCCAGAAGACCGTGACAGGCAGGAACCTTGTCAGCGTCAATCCTAAGACCAGGAAGGAAACCGTAATTGCCGTCAACGTTCCTGACGGACGCTTCGAAATCGCCCCGACCGAAGATTACCTCATCTACATGATGAATCAACCCGGTCCTAAAGAGGGTGAAGTACACCAGATCCTCACCCCGGACGACCGCCAGCCCGGCTGGAGAGACCGCAGCTACATCAGCCGCTACGACCTCGCCACCGGCGTAATGCAGCAGCTGACCTTCGGATTCCACGACAGCTACCCGATGGATATTTCCGACGACGGCAGGTATCTGCTTTTCACTGTGAGCAAGTACGACCTCAGCCACAGGCCTACAAGCTACGTGTCCGTCTATATGATGGACCTTCAGACACTGGAGACAGAGTGCCTGATCGAGAAGGACGGCTTCATCGGCTCCGGCCAGTTCTCTCCTGACGGCAAGCAGATCCTGGTTCGAGGCAGCGCCGAAGCATTCGACAAGATCGGCATGGTGCTTCCGGAAGGCAGGATTCCCAACCAGTACGACTACCAGCTCTATCTGTTCGACATAGCCAGCAAGAAGGTGACTCCGCTTACAAAGACTTTCGACCCTTCTGTCCAGACTTTCCGCTGGAGCCGCTACGATGGCAAGATATACTTCTACGCCGAGGACAAGGACTGCTACAACCTCTTCCGTCTCAACCCGAAGAACGGCAAGTTCGAAAGGCTTGACAACAAGGACAGCCACCTCGACTATTTCGACATAGCGCTGAAGTCTCCGGCACTGATCTATTCGGGAGACAACCTCGACACCCACGACAAGGCTTATCTGATGGACACCAAGACCGGCAAGCAGAGTCTTGTCTGCGACTTCCACAAACTCCGCTTCGACGACGTGGACGTTGCCCAAGGCGGCGAATATGAGTTCACCAACAGCCGCGGCGACCGCATCAACGGTTTCTACGTGCTCCCGGCCAACTTCGATCCTGCAAAGAAATACCCGATGATAGTGCACTACTACGGCGGCTGCTCTCCGAGTCTGAAATACTTCGCAGGTTCGTACTCTCCGCATCTGTATTCGTGCCAGGGCTATGTGTTCTACGTAGTCAATCCTTCGGGAGCTTCCGGCTTCGGCCAGGAGTTCGCCTCAAGGCATGTCAACACCGCTGGAGAAGGTGTTGCTGAAGATATAATCGAGGGCGTCGAGCATTTCTGCGCAGACCATCCCTTCGTCGACAAAGACAAGATAGGCTGCTTCAGCGCATCTTACGGCGGCTTCATGACCCAGCTGCTGCTTGCCAAGTCTGACATCTTCGCCACCGGTATCTCGCACGCCGGCATCAGCGACCACACCAGCTACTGGGGCGAGGGCTACTGGGGCTATTCATACAGCGAGGTCAGCATGGCCGACAGCTACCCCTGGACCCGTAAAGACCTTTATGTAGACCGCAGTCCGCTCTACTTCGCCGACAAGATCAAGGAGCCCATCCTCTTCCTGCACGGTTCTGCCGACACCAATGTGCCCATCGGCGAGAGCATCCAGATGTTCACCGCCATGAAATTGTTGGGTGTAGAGACTGCGTTTGTAGTTGTTGACGGCGAAAATCACGGCATACAGGAATATTCCAAGAGACGCCAGTGGCTCCGCACCATCTCGGCATGGTTTGCAAAATACCTGAAGGACGACAGCACCTGGTGGGACGAACTCTATCCGCCGAAGAACTTATAAAATGAAAGAAAGACGCCCTTTCGGACGTCTTTCTTTTTCTACAGCAGACAGTCTGCTAGTAATTCTCCTCGTGGATCTCGAAGAAGCTCTGGGGATGTGCGCAGACAGGGCAGATCTGGGGAGCCTTCTTGCCAACTACGATGTGACCGCAGTTGCGGCACTCCCACACTTTGATTTCACTCTTTTCAAAGACAGCGGCTGTCTCGACATTCTTCAGCAGGGCGCGGTAGCGCTCCTCGTGCTGCTTCTCGATTGCAGCTACACCGCGGAACTTGGCGGCAAGTGCCTTGAAGCCTTCTTCCTCGGCGGTCTTCGCGAAGTTTTCATACATATCAGTCCACTCGTAGTTCTCACCGTCAGCGGCTGCAGCCAGGTTAGCGGCAGTATCACCGATTCCGTTAAGCTCCTTGAACCAGAGTTTAGCGTGTTCTTTCTCGTTCTCAGCAGTCTTGAGGAAGAGTGCGGAAATCTGCTCGTAACCCTCTTTCTTCGCTACTGATGCGAAGTAGGTATATTTGTTTCTGGCCTGTGACTCACCTGCGAAAGCAGCTTCCAGATTCTTTTCAGTCTGGGTTCCTTTGTACTTGTTTTCCATAATCGTATAATTGATGTTCTTTGGTTTCAAATTTAAGCAAATAATCTCGAAGATTCTTTAACATTTGCGAAACAAGAAAAAAAAGCTACCTTTGCATCGCAATGGGGTACTAGCTCAGTTGGTAGAGCGTTTGAATGGCATTCAAAAGGTCAGGAGTTCGATTCTCCTGTGCTCCACAAAAAAGTCCAGCCGGCCGGCTGGACTTTTTTGTTTAGCCAGCCCTTATTGACCCTGCCGGCCGGAGAGTTTCCGGATGAGAGCTATGATGGCAGCTGGGATAGGCCAGATGATGATGTAGAAGACGACAAAAAGGATGCACATCGGGATAATGTCGAGAAGCATCATTGCCTTCTCGCCTTTACCCTCATGAGGTGTGATGACGCGGAAATACAGCTTCGCCAGCTCCGAAATGCGCTTCCGTTGCGAGACGAGGGCTGCTGCCCAGACAATGACGAGGATTATGATCCACATGGCCAGAATGTGCGTTTTGTTCTAAGGGTAAAGTTGACAAATATTCTTAAATTTGTCAAAACTAAAAACCTCAAGATATGTACAGCGATCCCAAAGCATGTCTCTATTGCACAAATAACGAGACGCTCCACAACCTTATGATAGAAATTGCCCATCTGGGCGTGTCACGCGCATTCCTCTTCAAGGAGCAGACCTACCACGGCCGCTGCCTGGTGGCTTACGACGGCCATGTAAACGACCTCAACGAGCTGTCCGACGAGCAGCGCAATGCCTTCATGGCAGATGTGGTGCGGATGACCCGTGCCATGCAGAAAGTCTTCAATCCCGAGAAGATCAACTACGGCGCTTACAGCGACAAACTCTGCCACCTCCACTTCCATCTGGCTCCCAAATATGTGGACGGCCCGGACTACGGCGGAGTTTTCCAGATGAATCCCGGCAAGGTATACCTCAGCGACGATGAATATGCCGACATGATAGAGAAGCTGAAAGCAGCTTTATAGAGTATCCTGATTGATTCTCCTGTGCTCCACAAAAATCCCTCTCAGATTAGTCTGAGGGGGTTTTTTCGT
>JAFYZI010000162.1 GCA_017548725.1 Bacteroidales bacterium | reverse complement strand
CCCGCAGCAAGGGTTTCTTCAGCGGCAAGGACGCCGACTTCAGTTTCTGCGATGCATATTGTCCGATTGATTTCGGCGGTGCGAGGGCTTGCGAGGCCAGAGTCTGGTCAGCCTTCAACATCCTCACCGGCGGCACTTTCAGTTGGGTTGACGACAAGGGCAAGAGCCATGTGGCCAAGGCCGACGACTACCTCGACTTTGCGATGGGACACAACCTGACCCACAAGATGCCGCTCTTTGTAAAGCCGGCTACGAAGGTCAGCCTCAGGGCGCTTTCAAATGTGATGCGCGACCATTTCGAGGGCACACCGATGGATATGACTCAGGATGTGGGAGCAGGAGCCAACCATGTTCCTTACAGGTGGCGTCCGATGAGCTTCAGCGTCGACGGCAAGAGCTACGTCCATGAAAGGGCCATCGCTACCCAGCAGACTGGCTTCTGGCTGCTCTGCCAGTCCCGCAGCTGGCTGCCCGACGAGATCGGCGGCATCCAGTGGTTCGGCGTGGACGATGCCGGCACTTCTGCCCTGACCCCCATGTACACCAACATAACTGCAGTGCCGGAGTGTTTCCGCGAGGGCAACGGCAGCATGATCGAATATTCTCCGACCTCTGCTTTCTGGCAGGTCAATAAGGTTACCCACTTCGCCTATCTGATGTATGACCGCGTAGCTCCGGTAATCCTCGAGGAAGTGGCAAAGCATGAAAATCTCTGCCTTGAGGCAGTGGAGTTCGCTGACGCCAAGGCCGGCGACCTGCTGAAGGCCGGCAAGCGTGACGAGGCTCTGGCCGTGCTTACCGACGTGAGCTGCACAATGGCCCAGAGGATGTTCTCACGCTGGCAGCAGCTCGAGAACGAGCTTCTTGTGAAGTTTATGGACGGCAACATTAAGGTGCAGAACCCCGACGGCAGCTTCAAGCTCCAGACGGAAGGCACTGACATCCCTGCAAGTCCTGAGCACCCCGCCTTCCCCGAGCGCTGGCTCCGCGGCATAGTGCAGGACCATGGTGATATTCTTGAAGTCAAATAATTACAAATATGAAAAAGATACTGATCGTTTTATGTGCAGCAGCTCTGGTCTGCTCATGCACAAACAGAAACAGCAGCAAAGCTCAGCAGACTGCTGAAAATTTCCTTACCAGCTACCTGACTATGAATTATGAAGGCATCGAAGCCTACTGCGACAGCCTCATGTTGTCGGTTCTCGACCGCAGCACAAGGAGTCTGGAGAGACTCGACACCGCATTGCAGGCCAAGATGAAAGATGCTGCCGCACAGACCCGTTTCGAAGTCACTTCGGTGGATGAAGAAACAGAAAAGGGTAAAGCACATGTCACTTACATGCTTTACCCTGTAGGTAGTGAGAAAGGTCAGGAAATGAGTCTGACCCTCGCCAAGCAAGGCAACAAATGGGTTGTCACCAATCTTTACTAGAACAGCAGAGCTATAGAAACCTCGAGACCTGAAGCGGTGTCGCGTTTTACGTTAGTCGCCTGATTGACGTAATCGCTGACATCTGCCACATGGCCGAAGTTCCATACGTATTTGGCGCTGATCTGGAATTTGCGCATAAGCTCGATTCCACCGCCGATGCCGATACCGTAAGAGAACTTGTTGGCGTCTTTGCTGAAGCTTTCGATGAAATTGTAAACCCTGTCGTTGAGGGTAGACTTAGAGCCTGAAATGCGGCCGTCGCCGATGCCGAATCCCATATAAGGGCTGAGCTGGACGAAGGGTCTCAGGGCAACGAGGTCGATACCCCATTGGATGTTGCAGGGGATTTCGATATAGTTCATGGCCCAGCTTACCTGGTCGCCCAGTTTCACACCTTTCCTTGAATAAAGGACTTCAGGCTGCAGGGTGAAGCCGAGGAAGTCTTCAGTCTGGTAACCGACGCCGGCGTGGAAGCCTGAGTATGACTTCACGTCGAGGGCGAGAGCCTTGGCCTGGTCTTTAAGCGACTGGCTGAAGTCGAGATGGGTATAGTTCAAACCGCCTTTAACTACAAAGCCTTCGGCATTTGCATTGAAGGAAATGGCTGATGCAATAAGCAGAGCCGCGAGGGAAACTATAAGTTTTTTCATTACAGTAATGATTTGAGTTTGTCTTCGATGTCTTGTTTGGGAACGGCGCCGACCAGACGGTCTACGAGCTCTCCGTTCTTGAAAAACAGCAGAGTGGGGATGTTGCGGATCGAATATTTCATGGGGATACCGTCATTGTCGTCCACATTGCATTTGCATATATTGATTTTGCCCGCGTATTCGGCGGCAAGCTCTTCAACGATGGGGGAAACCCTTCTGCAAGGGCCGCACCAGGGAGCCCAGAAATCAACCATAACCGGCAGTCCTTCAGCGAGGACGGCGTCGAAATTTGAATCAGAAATGTTAAGTTCCATAATAATTGGTGTCATTAGATATCTAAGCGAAGTTAGCAATAAATTTGCCATAATACAAAATAACCCGGATTAGCCCCGCAGAGACTTCCAAAGGTATGATTTTTGCTTATATTTGCGGCTTCGGAAATTAATATATAAATAGGTGAGATCATTAATAGCTGCGGTCGCCTTGTTCTTTTTGACCGCATTCCAGTTATCAGCTCAGACCGGCCCCCTGCGTCTTTCTCTTGAAGACGCCCAGCAGATGGCCATCGAGCGCAACCGCACTCTCGAAAACGCATCGATAGATGTCAAGATAGCCCAGGCCAACAGGTGGCAGGCGATAGCCAGCATGCTGCCTCAGGTCAACGCCAGCGGCACATACAACGACATGTTCGGCTACACCATGGACTTCGGCGGAATGTCCATCGCCCTGCCCAGCAGTGCGTCGATGGGCGTTACTGCTTCTGTGGCCCTCAGCGGCGCGCAGGTGCTGAACGCTGCCATGAGCAAGATTACAAAGCAGATGTCGGACATCACCGCCCTGCAGACCGAGCAGACAGTGGCCAGCCAGGTCAAGACTCTATACTATTCGGCTCTTGTGGCTGACCAGACTCTCGACCTGCTCCGCAGCAATCTCAAGGAGGTTGAGCGGCTCTACGATTTCTCCCAGCAGTCAGTGAATGTGGGTGCCTCCGAGCAGGTCAGCGCCGACCAGCTGATGGTGCAGGTTGCTTCCGCCAGGACGGCTATCAAGAATGCCGAGACCAGCCTCGAGATGATCTACAACAGCCTCCGTCTCCAGCTCGACCTCGAGCCGGACGTGGAGATAGTGCTTACCGACGCTCTCGAGAAGCTGCTCGACGTGGACGCCGGCCTGGCCATGATGAACCAGCAGTTCAATCTCGACAACAACTATAACTATCAGCTTCTGAAGAAGAATGTCGAGCTGGCCCGCCAGCAGATCGCCCTGAACAAGTGGAGCCTCGCTCCGACGGTGAGCCTGGCTTACCAGTACTCTGCCAAGCACAACTTCGGCGAAGGTATGGATATGACCCCTCCGAACACCATGAACATCATGCTCAGCGTGCCGATCTTCTCGAGCCTCTCCAACACCAAGAAGATCCAGAGCGCCAAGATGTCTTACCAGAAGCAGCTCAATACTCTGGCCGAGACAGAGAACAGCCTGCAGATACAGTACCGCCAGCTCTGCTACAACCTGCAGAACGCCCATGCGAAGTATGTCGACCAGAAGCAGGCCGTCGAAGTCAACAAGAGGGTCTTTGACAATATCGCCCGCAAATATGAGCAGGGCTATTCCAGCGCGCTGGAGATGACCAATGCCAGCACCACCCTCATCAATTCCCAGAGTGCCTATGTGCAGGCGATCCTCGAATTCGTGAACGCCCAGATAGAACTCGACAATCTGTTGAATAATTAAATACATCATACATAATGAAAAAGATATCAGTGTTTGTGCTCTGTGCGCTTGCAGTAGTGACGACAGCCTGCCGTCCCAAAGTCATGATGGAAGAATTGCCGCGCGAAGAGCTGGTAGAAGTTGCAGCGTTGGCTCCGACGACGATTGAAAGGGTTCTGTCCCTGTCGACAACTCTCGAAGGATTTCAGAAGATGGACATCGCTCCGTCTGTGACCGGCCGTATCGAGCACATCTATACAGAAGTAGGCACAAGGGTTTCAACCGGTTCCAACCTCGTGCGTATGGACCAGAACCAGTACACCACCACCAAACTTACATATACCAACCTTCAGCAGGAGCTGGCCCGCATGGAAGCTCTGGTGGCCACTGGCGCCATATCGCAGCAGACCTACGACCAGACCAAGCTGAGCTTCGACCAGACTGCCGAAAGCCTGCGCTTCCTCGAGGAGAACACATACGTGAAGGCCAAGTTCCCGGGCGTGATTTCTGCCAAGAACTATGAGGACGGCGAGCTCTACAGTGGCCAGGCCATCCTCACCCTCACCCAGATCAATGTGCTCAAGGCGCTGGTGAACGTTCCCGAGTCATACTTCCCGCTCGTGCACAAGGGCATGAATGTGGATGTCCTCTGCGACATCTATCCGGGCGAAGTTTTCCCGGCCACCATCGATATAGTATATCCCACCATCGACCCTTCATCCCACACCTTCCAGGTCAGGATCCGCATCCCCAACAGCGGCGAGCGCCTGCGCCCCGGCATGTATGCCTACACCAAGCTGGCGCTTGGCAAGGCTGAGGCCATGGTAATCCCTTACCAGAGTGTGCAGAAGCTCACCGGTTCGAACGAAAGATATATCTATGTCAACAACAACGGCGTGGCAAAGAGGGTGTTCGTGCAGCTCGGCGAGAGGTATGACGACAAGGTGGAGATCATGAGCGACGAGCTTACACCCGGAGAGGAGATCATAGTTACCGGTGCCGAGAAACTCGTGGACGGCGTGAAACTAAAGATTGAAAGGTAATGAGTATCTATAAGAAAGCGATAGACAAGCCGGTAACGACGCTTCTGATATTCGTTGCCGTCATAGTCCTGGGCTTGTATGCCTTCCGGCAGCTGCCCATCGACCAGTTCCCGGAGATGGACCCGCCGTACATCACGGTGATGACCACCTATCCCGGCGCCAGCGCTTCCGAGATCGAGACCAACGTCACCAGGCTGGTGGAGAACAGCCTCAACTCTGTCGACCACCTCAAGGAGATGACTTCCACCTCCAGGGACAATATGTCGATGGTGATGCTGGAGCTCGAGTGGGGCACCGACATCGACGAAGTTATGAACGACGTCCGCTCGTTCGTGGACATGCTGAAGGATGCGCTGCCCAGCGGCTGCACCAATCCCTACCTGTTCAAGTTCAGTTCGAGCGCGATGCCTATCATCGAGTTTGCCGTTACCGCCAAGGAGAGCTACTCGGGTCTTGAGAAGATTCTCAATGACGACGTAGTCCCTCAGCTGAACCGTGTTGACGGCATCGGAAACATTTCGGTAATGGGTGCTCCCGACCGCTATGTATATGTCGACATCGACCAGAACAAGCTGGACGCCTTCGGCATTCCGCTGGAGAGCGTCAGCAGCGCCATCACATCCAACAACCTGAACCTGTCTTCCGGCCTCATCAAGATGGACCGCGAGCAGTACAACCTCGAGGTGCGCAGCGAGTATGTTGAGAGCAGCGAGATTGGGAATGTGGTTGTGACTACGACTCCGGCCGGAGCCAAGGTGTTCGTGAAGGACATCGCTTCGGTGCGCGACACCATAAAGGACCTTACCCTCGACTCGAAGGTCAACGGCATGGACGCCGTCACCATGATGATCACCAAGCAGACCGGCGCCAATACAGTGCAGATCTGCAAGGATGTCAACAAGGCGATGACAAGGCTGAAAAGAAACCTGCCGTCCGACATCAACATCGAAGTGGTCTATGACTCTTCTGAGGAAATCCAGAACTCTATCACTTCGCTGGAGAAGTCGATTCTCTACGCGCTGCTGTTCGTGGTGCTGGTGGTGTTCATCTTCCTCGGCAAGTGGAGGGCTACTTTCATCATCGGTCTGACGATTCCTATCGCGCTCATCGTGGCGTTCATTTATCTGGCGCTGACGGGCAGCTCGCTCAACATCATCTCGCTCTGCTCCCTTACGGTGGCAATCGGTATGGTTGTGGACGACGCCATCGTGGTGCTGGAGAATATTTCGAAACATATCGATCGCGGCTCGAGTCCCCGCGAGGCCGCCATATATGCGACCAACGAGGTGTGGGTGTCCGTTATCGCGACTACTCTCGTCATCGTGGCCGTGTTCGTGCCTCTGACCATGCTCACCGGCATCGCAGGTATCCTCTTCAAGGAGCTGGGATGGATCGTGACCATAGTGGTCTGCACTTCTACCGTCGTGGCCATCTCTCTTACTCCTATGCTCTGCTCTCAGCTGCTCAAGGCCAAGAAGGTCGAGATCGACGAGACAGGTCATATCAAGGAGGTTTCTGAGAAGAAGACATTCTTCGAGAAGACTGTGGGCAAGGCTCTGGACACTATCGACGGCTGGTATGCCGGTGCGCTGCGCGTGTGCCTGCGCCACAAGGCTCTGACTCTGCTGTTCTTCACGGCTCTCTTCGCTGCTTCACTGGTCCCCGCCTTCATGGGCAAGATCGGTTCGGATTTCATGCCGAACTCCGACAACGGCCGTGTGAGGGTGACTATCGAGTTGCAGAACGGTACGCGCATCGAGCAGACGCTCAAGACTGCCCGTGCCATCGAGGCCCGTCTCCAGGAGCTCATCCCGGAGGTGAAGATGATTTCTACTTCTGCAGGTAGCACCGACGAGTCCGGCACAAGTGCCATCTTCTCGTCTACCACCAACAATTCCATCCAGATGACTGTGGTCTGCACAAAGAAATACGACCGTACCCGCAGCATCGAAGAGATTGCCGAAGTAGTGCGTCAGGAGTTGATGCGCTATCCTGAGATTGTCCGCACCCAGGTTACTACCCAGGGCGGTATGGGTGGCGGCGGCGCTTCAACCGTCGACGTTGAGATCTATGGTTACAGTTTCGACGAGACCAACGTGCTTGCCGAGCAGGTGCGCAATCTCATCATTGAGAAAGTGCCTGCCGCCAGGGACGTGATTATCAGCCGCGACAAGGATCGTCCGGAGCTGAACCTGGTCATCGACAAGGAGAAGGCTTCTGCGTTCGGCCTCAATGCCGCTACAGTTTCGACTTATGTCCGCAACCGCGTGGGCGGTCTGGCTTCAGGTTATCTGAAGGAGGACGGCGAGGAGTATGACATCGTGGTGCGTCTGCGCGAGGACGACCGCAATTCGCTCAGCGACATCTCCAATCTGTCTATCCCGACTGCTACCGGCAGGATTATAAAGCTCAGCGAGATTGCTACTCTTGAAGAGTATTTCGCTCCGCCTACCATCAACCGCAAGAGCCGTCAGCGTTATCTGACTGTGAGCGCCATGCCTTACGGCACTTCTCTCGGAGAGCTTGTTCCGCAGGTTCAGGCTGCCATTTCTCAGGTGAATGTCCCGGAGGGTATCACGATGGCTATCGGCGGCGATTTCGAGGACCAGCAGGAGATGTTCGGCAATATCATTGCGCTTGCGCTGCTGATCATCCTTCTGGTTTACGTGGTGATGGCTTCTCAGTTCGAGTCGTTCTCGAAGCCGGCCATCATTCTGCTGGCGATTCCGTTCGCCATCACGGGTGTCATCCTGGCTCTCTGGGTTACGGGCACTTCTCTCGATATGATTGCGGCGCTGGGCGTCGTGATGTTGATCGGTATCGTGGTCAAGAACGGTATCGTGCTGGTGGACTACATCAATTTGATGCGTGACCGCGGGTATGAGCTCAACGAGGCTATCGCGCTGTCCGGCCGCAGCCGTCTGCGTCCTGTGATGATGACTGCTCTCACGACAATTCTCGGTATGCTTCCTATGGCGCTGAGCCGTGGCGAGGGCAGCGAGATGTGGCATCCTCTGGGTATCGTGGTTATCGGCGGTCTGCTGGTGTCTACCTTCGTGACGCTGATAGTCGTACCGGTGTTCTACGCCGTTCTGTCGAAGAACAGCGACCGCAACAAGCAGGAGCGCAACCGCCGCAATTTCATTTTCATGCAACTGTCGCCTGACGACAAAGAGGAGGAATAAGATATGAAGAGTGTATTTATCGTTTTCAACCAGGCTAATACCGAGCGTGTGGAATACATGCTCGACGAACTCGGCATATCTGGCTTCACTCTCTTCGAGCAGGTCCAGGGCCGCGGCACCCGCACCGGCGAGCCTCGTCGCGGCACTCACACCTGGCCGGAGATGAACTCCGCCGTCATGGTCGTCGTCGAAGACGACCGCGTCGACGAGCTCCTGACCACCGTCCGCAAGCTCGACAACCGCAACAAGGCCGTCGGCGTGCGCGCCTTCGTCTGGAACATCGAGCAGGTGGTTTAATCTTGCGGTGGCGCTGCCGGAAGTTTTTATTATCTTTGCTGT
>JAFYZI010000161.1 GCA_017548725.1 Bacteroidales bacterium | reverse complement strand
GCTTCCACATTGTTCTCGTAGGCCTTCTGGCCGTACAGCTCGATGGCGTTGGCATCCTCCACCACCTTGCGGTCCAGCATCACGGGGCGCATGCCGTCGCGCTCGAACTCCAGGGCCATGATCTTGCCGGGCTCGATCTCCAGCGGTGCGAAAAGGCCGATGTCGGTATTGGTGAGCAGTTCCATCTCGCCGGTGGCGATTTCAATCTGCCAGATGTTGGAAACTCCGGTGTAGTATGAACTGCCGATAAGGTATTTGTCGTCCAGAGAGAAACGGAACTGACCCAGGTTGGAATCTTCGAATGTCACCAGCTCCTCGGCATCGAACTTTGCGTTGTCCAGGTCTTCGGTGCGGAACAGCAACAGAGTGTGCTCGCCGTTGTCGCCCTGCCTGGTCATGGAGATCATCTTGCCGTCGTGGCTCACTGCAAGATCGAAAATGCTGACGCCGAAGGGGAAGGCATAGATTATTTCCGGATTCTCGATATCCTTGTCGTATCGTATGATGGACTGAGTGCCGGCGTTCGAGAACAAACCGTAGAGACGGTCGGTAGCGTCGTCATACACTATGTTGTTGACGCGCTGGAACTCCTTCTTCTTCACCACCTTCTTCTTCTGAAGGTCATAGACGTTCAGACCGCGGTACTTGGCGTTGTTGAATGTAAATATCAGACGCTGGTTGTTGCGGTCCAGAGCCACATAAGCCGGGTTGTATAGCTGGATGCCGTAGAGAGGGGCCACTTTACGCTCCTTGCCTGTGTTAAGGTCGATCTCTGTGATATGGGCGAAGTCGCCTGGGGCGTTCATCGCGGCGTATGCCTTGCCTGTACCGGGGTCATATACGAAAGGAGACACGGAACCCAGTGGCTCCTTGCTGAGCGGAGTGGTTTCGGTAATCGGATACTCTCGGATGATGGCCAGATTGGCTTCATCATGCTTCTTTTCATCCTCCTTCCATTCGTTCCACACCTGACGGATCGGACGTCCGTAAACCTGCTTGAACTGGCTGCCGAAGAAGGGGCGGCTGTCTGCCGTGCGGTTGTAGAAACGTATCATATTCTCGTAACCGTAGTTCGCAACCATATAGTTCACGAAACGGGTACCGTAGAGATATGCGTTCGCTCCAACCTGGAAGTCCATGGTGGAACCTTCAGTCTCCAGACCCACTACAGAATAGAGCGGCTCACCGCCGTTGACAATGCTGCGGAAGTACATCTCGTCGTATCCGCCGAGGGCGCGGCCCACTCCGCCGCCCAGCCATGTCTCCATGAAGCAGGCGATGCCTTCGTGGTACCAGCGCGGCGCATACCAGCGCGGAACGGTCAGATAGCTCCAGATGGCAGATATGGGCTGAGAGTTGTCGGTGCCCACCTTGGTACCGAAGAACTTGCGCCAGCCCAGGTCCTGACGGTTATACTTGTCAGACATCACGATATGCGTATACTCGTGGCAGAAAAGCTTACGGTAACGCTCGGATGACGGGGCGATGTAATACGCCATGTTCATAGGCGCCATTCCGATCTGGATCAGGGAACGCTGGAGCGGAGTAGCTCCACCGTTACCGTCGTCTTCCCAGTCGGTCAGAAGCAGCAGAGGAGCCTCCGGAACATAGAGAGAATCAGTAGTCCATATCTGTTCGTGAAGGGCCTTGCCGTTCTGGAACATACGTACCACATGGGGGATGTAGCGCGACAGGTTCTTGTCAAAGAAGACCAGTTGGGCTTCATCTGTCTTATACTGATAATAAGTCTGGCTCTGCGCATGGGACACAAGCGGAAGAGCCAGAATTATAGTCAGTATGCAAATGCGTATTCGGATAGTACTTGACACGCAGCTATACTGTTTTTGGGAAATTAGAATTGTTGAGTTTGAGTAGCAAGGTCATTGACCAGGCCAAACTGGTCTTGCATAATCACGCCGAACTGGTCTTGCAGAGGGGTAAATTCGGCCTGCAGACCAGGAACACTGTTCACGACAATAACATTTGAGGCTGCGTCATGCAGAGCAGTGAAGGGCATAGAAAAGCCCATTACACCGACAAGATCGCCAATAGTGAATTTGTCGCCAACCAGGAAGTCACTGCCGACCTTGAAGTCATCGTTAACCTGGAATTCATCGTTGACCTGGAATTCATCGTTAACCACGAATCCATCGTTAACTACAAATCCATCGTTAACCTGAAATCCATCGCCAACCTTGAAGTCATTGCCAACATAGAAAGCTCGGTCGCCCATAATAAGAAACTTGTCTCCAACTTGGAATCCATCGCCAACCTTGAAATCAGTACCAACAACGAAATTCTGGTCGCCCACAGTGAATCTGTCACCGACAGTGAATTTGTCGCCGACCTGGAAACCATTGTCGCCGACTTTGAATTCATCGTTAACAGTGATTACGCCAGCCTGATCGGCAAAATATTGAGTAAAATCAGAACTGTAGCCCATTACCAGTTCCAATCCAGTATTGGAGAATAAAGACATTTGGAATTCCTGAGGGAACTCTTGCAGAACTGCGGCGGTCTTTTCTGCTGCAAGCTGATAACCTTTCTTTTTCAATTCTGCTGCAGTCTTGTCGTCCTTATTAAGGAAAGCGGTCACCTGCTGATATTCAAGCCACTGGTCGCGTATGAATTTGAGGGGGTCGCTGCCGGCATTGTTCTTCAGATAAGCATCGGCAGTGTCGATAAAACGAGTGGCCAGATTGTTCTGTTTCTGGAGGAGATTGTATGCCACAGCTGCATTGTTGGTATTCTGGGCAACGTTTTTGGCGGACTCGCCGCTAAGAACAGCATTCAGATCTTCACCAGCCGCTTCCATCGAAGCACAGACATTATTGATAATCGGCTGGGCATCTTTCATATCCTTGAGCACTGCGCTGAACTCAGGGATGTTGCCAGCTACTTGATCAGAAGCCTCAACCAGAGCGTTGAACTGGTCGGAACGAGTCTTCATCACCATGTATGCGGCCACGATGTTGTTTCTGTATTCTTCATCGTTCATCAGGAGCTCCTGCATATTGCTGTCGCCTTCACCGGCGGTTTTGCGGGAGAAACGGGTAGACTTGGCTACATTTCCGCTGGCATTGTCATAATCAACAGGCCAGTCGATAATCCTTGATACGACATAGCCGACTACACAAACTGCAAGTACTGAAAGCAGTATGGTTAAGCCTTTCTTCTTTTTCATATAGTGTAATATTTAGTTGTCAAAAAAGTAAATTCTCAATGCAAAGTTAGAGAATAAACCTCGAGATTGCAACAGAAACACCTATTTTATTAGGGGCAGGCGAAGAACGGGCGATGAACGTGTGATGAGACGGGCCAGATGTGAGCAAAGAGACATTCGCCAGACAATCACTCCGCAGGGGCCGGGAGCCTAGCCCTTCCGCCCAGTCCGGGAGCCCTGTCAGTCCTGTCTGGACATCAAGTATCGCTTCAGGTGTACAAGGTCTGCTAAAACGCCGCAGGCCTTGCACGCTGAGGTGCCTTTCTCGCTCTGCCAAGACAGAAATTACTGGGTAGGGATCTCGCCAGGACGGGGATTACTGGGTGGGAATCACGTAGATCTCTACGCGACGGTTCTTGGCGCGGCCTTCCTCGGTGCTGTTGTCAGCGACGGGGTCGTCGAACGCAAGCCCCTTTGTGGTTATGCGGTCGGCACCTATGCCTTTGGTCTGCAAATACTTGGAGACCTCGTTGGCGCGCCTGGCAGAAACCACCTCATTTGCTTCGTGGGTACCGACATTATCGGTGTGGCCGTAGACTCTGATGCGGCTCTCGGGCAGGTCGGAGATACACTCGACCAGTTCGTCGAGCGACGCTTTGGCTTCATTACTGATTGTCGTCTGGTTGAAGCCGAACAGGATGCCGCTTTCAAATGTAACTTTCAGGGCGGCAAGGCCATCTTCGAGGGTTACGGATTCTACTATCGCGCCCTTCAGGTCTGACAGGGCCGATACTTTTTCTTTGACGACTCGTCTGGCCGAATTCATTGAAAGGCTGCAGCTGGCGACAAGCATGCAGCTCAAAAGGAGGAGGAGTAACTTTTTCATACTCAAATATATGAAAAAGAACCGTCATAAAAAAAAACGTGATCGAGCAAACTCGTCACGCTTTTTTATTCCTCTTTGCGGAGAGTGAGGGATTCGAACCCCCGAACCCTTTCGGATCAACAGTTTTCAAGACTGCCGCCATCAACCACTCGGCCAACTCTCCTTCCCATAAGGGACTGCAAATATAGATATTTTTGGATATTGTACAAAAATAATTTTGCCGCCCTTAATCCTTGAACAGTCTCGGGACGAACTCCTTGAGGCTGCGGCGCCAGTTGAGCCACTCGTGGCCGGTGCCGGGAGACTCGTAGTAGACGTGTTTTACGCCGTTCTTCTCGAGCACGTCGCGGAAATTGGTGACGGTAGCATACATCTGAGGAGACTCGTCGCTGCCTGTGCTTATGAACAGGAGTTTGTACTGGTCGTTCAGGCTTGCGGGGTAAGCGTCAGGATTCTGAGCCATGCCGCTGCCGCTGAAGCCGCCGATCCAGGCGAAAAGCTCCGGATGGTTCAGGCCTACGCTCCAGCTGATGAAACCGCCCATCGACAGGCCGGTGATGGCGCGATGGTCGCGGTCAGCCACAGTGCGGTACTTTGAGTCGATCATCGGGATAAGCTCCTGCGATACCAGCATATCGACATTCGTGAAATTGAACATGCTGCGCGGGCCGTCAGCCATGCTGGCCCTGGGAACGAGAGCCTCGCCACGGTCCATGACAATAAGCATCGGCACGCACTTTTTCGCTGCGATGAGATTGTCCATGATATTGTCGACCTTGCCCTGGATAGCCCAGCCGGTCTCATCCTCTCCACCGCCGTGATACAGATAAAGCACGGGGTAGCGTTTGTCGGCCTTCTTCTCATACTCGGCAGGAACGTATACGTAGCAGGTCCTCCATGTCTGGGTGAGCTCAGACCAGTACCTCTGCATGCGGATCTCTCCGTGAGGAACGTCCTTCGGCAGATAGAAGTCCACGCCGACTTCGGGGATCTCGATGGCGCTGGACATCATGCCGCAGCCGTAGAAGAGCTGGCTTGACGGGTCGGCCATGTGCACGCCGTCTACGTTGATGAAATAGTAGTGGAAGCCGGGCACCTGAGGCTCGCTGGTTACCTCCCAGATGCCGTCGGCATTCTTGGTCATGGGATAGATGTGTCCGAGGTCGAGCTCCACGCTTTCAGCCTGAGGGGCGTTCACCTGGAAGGTTACGCTCAGGTCAGGATTGATCTTGGGATACTCTTTGCCAAGGATGTTGGTGCTGGCCGGAGTGGGCTCGGTGATGAGGCCGATTACCGGTTTTTCCTTGCAGGACGCCAGAGTGGCGGCAGCTGCTATCAATGCTATGAATATATATCTTGTTTTCATCGCGGATTTCATTTAAAGAGTTTCTTTGCAAACTGATAGAGGCTGCGGCGCCATGAGAGCCACTCGTGGGCTGTTTCGGGCGAGCAGTAGTATTCGTTCTGGATGCCGTTGGCAAGCAACAGCTCGTGCATCTCTTCGATAAGCTTGCCCTCAGCCTCGCCGGTGGTGCAGAACACCAGGTGGAAATCGTTGTTGAAAGCAGTCGGATTCTTGAATATTCCGTTCCATGCGGCTGCGAACTGCTCGGGATCCCTGAAACCGGGATTGCGGGGGTTGAAATCGCCGATCACGATGATGCCGGAAAATCCTGACACCCATGAGAAATACTCTTTGTGGCCGAAAGCCAGGTCATAAGCCTGCTTTGCGCCCCATGACAGGCCGGCCACAGCGCGGTGGTCACGGTCGGCGATGGTGCGGAAACGCTTGTCCACGAAGGGGATGACATCCTCGATCATCATCTTTTCGAAAGCGTCGAAGCTGTCGGTGCTGCCCGGCAGGGTGGCATAGCCGGAGTTCATCACGATGATCATCGGCTCAGCCTCGCCCTTTGCGATGAGGTTGTCAAGGATGACGTCGGCAAAGCCCTGATAGATCCAGCCGGTCTCATCCTCGCCTCCGCCATGCTGCAGATAGAGTACGGGGTAGCGTTTGTTCGGGTTCTTCTCGTATTCGGCCGGAGTGTAGACATACATCCTGCGATACTGCTGGCATGCGTCAGACCAGAACTTCACAGAACGGACGGCGCCTTGCGGAACGTCCTTCTTGGGAAGATAGAAATCAGCGTCGGCCGGAGCTTCGTTGACCTCCACGGCGCTGGCGTAGCGGCTCATGCCGTAGAAAGTGTAGGTTGCGGGGTCTGCGAATGACAGGCCGCCGGTGATGAGTGAGTAGTAGTGGAAGCCGGGCACCATAGGCTTGGTGGTGGCTGTCCAGACGCCGTTCTCATCTTTGGTCATGGGGTAGCGGCCGCCGAGGTCCACGGTGATGGCTTTGGCCTGCGGAGCCCTGATGCTGAGCGTTACGGAATTGTCCGCATTGATCTGCGGAAAGCTGCTGCCGGACTTGTTGTAGTCTGACGGGTGCTGGGCCCACATCAGAACGGGTGCTGACAGCAGGATCAGAAATAGACTGAAGCGTTTCATATTGTTATTAGTTCAGGTGTAGTCGGGGGATTATTCTCCATAAATGTAGCGGCGCTGCTCCTCGGTGAGGCTGTCGATGCTGCAGCCGAGAGTGGCGAGCTTGCGGCGGGCCACCTCGTCGTCAATGGCGTCGGGCACCTGGATCACCATGTCGCCGGGGACGCGGTTCAGCGGGTGGTTGTCGGCAAGGTAGCGGGCGCAGAGGGCCTGGATGGCGAAGGACATGTCCATGATCTCGGCAGGATGGCCGTCGCCGGCAGCGAGGTTCACCAGACGGCCCTGTGCAAGGATGTAGATGGTGCGTCCGTCAGGAAGCTCGTAAGCCTCGATGTCCTTGCGGGCGGGACGGTGGCTGACAGCCAGAGCCTTCAGGTCTTCAATGTTCACTTCACAGTCGAAGTGGCCGGCGTTGCAGCAGATGGCGCCGTCTTTCATGGCGAGGAAATCTTCGCTGGTGATGACATCCTTGCAGCCCGTGACGGTGACGAATATGTCGCCGAGCGGAGCGGCCTGCCTCATGGGCATCACCTGGAAGCCGTCCATCACAGCTTCTATGGCCTTCACGGGATCGACCTCCGTCACGATGACCTTGGCGCCAAGGCCTTTGGCACGCATCGCAACGCCTTTGCCGCACCAGCCGTAGCCGGCCACCACTGCGGTCTTTCCGGCCACAATGAGGTTGGTGGTGCGGTTGATGCCGTTCCAGACGGACTGGCCGGTGCCGTAGCGGTTGTCGAACAGATGCTTGCACGGAGCGTCGTTCACCAGGATCATGGGGAAGGCAAGCTTGCGGGCCTTGTTCATGGCATTCAGACGCAGGATTCCGGTGGTAGTCTCCTCGCAGCCTCCCATCACATTGCCGAGCAGCTGCGGGAAATCAGCGTGGATCTTGCTGACCAGGTCGCCTCCGTCGTCAATTATGATGTTCGGCGCAGCGGAGATGACCTTAGTGATGTGTCGGTCATATTCCTCCGGCGTGGCGTCGTACCAAGCGAAGACATTCAGACCGGAGTGCACCAGCGCGGCCGCTATATCGTCCTGAGTAGACAAAGGGTTGCTGCCGGTTACAAACATCTCAGCCCCGCCGGCGGCAAGGGTCTTGCAGAGATAGGCGGTCTTGGCCTCCAGGTGCACTGACAGTGCGATTCGCAGCCCCTGGAAGGGCTTTTCAACTTCAAATTCCTTTTTCAGTGCGGAGAGCAAGGGCATGTGGTCGGCCACCCACTGGATCTTGAGTTCGCCGTCCTGCCAAAGTTCGGGATTCCTGATTTCGTATGCCATGATTTATGTTTTATGCAAAGATAGTTTAACTTTGCAGTCTGTATTTAAAAACTTTTGTATGCAATATCACATTTTTGCTCCTTACCGCATCTGCCCTGTCGGTGCACACAGCGACCACCAGCACGGTCTGGTGACCGGTTTTCCTTTCAATAAGGGTGTCGACCTGTATTTTGACGTTACCGAAGACGGCTCGGTCGAGCTGGAGAGCGGCAGCTTCGACGGCAAGGTATCTTTCGACATACGTGAGAAAACCATCCTCAGACAAGGAAACTGGGGCGACTATGCCCTCGGTGCCAAATATGCCCTCCGCAAGAGATTCCAGCTGAAAAGGGGAATCCGCGGCAAGATCACCGGCAGCCTTCCGGTAGGAGGCCTGTCGTCCAGCGCCGCAGTGCTCGTGTCGTACGTAATGGCGTTTGCCAAGGCTAACGACATCTCACTGATGCCGATGGAAGTGGTATTGACAGCATCCGAGGCCGAGAGGGAATACATCGGTCTTAACAACGGTATCCTGGACCAGTCCTGCATAGCCCTCGGCAAGAAAGACCACATGCTGATGCTCGACTGCGACAGCAACGAGTACCGCGTCATCCCTCGCAACCCCAAGATGAAAGATTTCGAGTTCGGCGTGTTCTTCAGCGGCCTTACCAGAAATCTGATGAGCAGCGATTTCAACCTCAGGGTGCAGGAGTGCAAGGTGGCTGCATGGGACCTTCTGGCTTATGACAACCAGCCTATCAAACCTTTCGACAAGACTTTCATGAGGGATGTTCCCCGTGCGGTATATGAGAAATACAAAGACAAACTTCCGCGCCGCTTTGCCAATCGTGCCGAGCACTATTTCAGCGAATACAAGCGTGTGCGCCAGGCTGTCACCGCATGGGAGTCCGGCAACATCGAGTGGCTCGGCCAGCTGAGCTTCGAGAGCTGCGAAAGTTCTATCAACAACTGGGAGTGCGGCAGCCCCGAGCTCATCAGCATCTACCGTGCGATGCGCAATACTGACGGCATCTACGGCGGACGTTTCTCAGGCGCAGGTTTCAAGGGCGCATGCATTGCGCTGGTCGATCCCACAAAAGAGGATGCAATCCGCGAGAGCATCACCCGCCAGTATCTGGCCGAGTTCCCGCAGTACAAGGATACATTTGAAGTACATTTCGTAAAGAGCGCTGACGGCGCTGGTTTCGTAGAAGATTAATATGAAGAACGTTGTTTTGGCTGCCGGATACGCCACCAGGATGTATCCGCTCACTGAGAATTTCCCCAAGCCCCTGCTTCCGGTAGGCTCAAGCACTATTCTGGACAAGATGCTGGAAGATGTAGACGCACTGAAAGACATAGACGAGCACATAATCGTCACCAACCACCGCTTCATCGGCATCTTTGAGGACTGGCGGCTGGATGCTGTCAAGAAATACGCCAAGCCCATCCGTCTGATTGACGACGGTTCTACTTCCAACGACAACCGTATAGGAGCCGTGGGAGACCTGGTTGCCGCAATACGCAAGTTCGACATCCGGGACGACATTCTGGTAGCCGCAGCTGACAATCTTCTGGATTTCTCGCTGGCTTCGCTGGTGGATTTCTTCAAGGAGAAGGGTACTGCCGTGATTTTTTATTACGACGAGATGGACGAGGTGCGGCTGCATCGTTGCGGCGTCATCTGCATGGATGAGGACGGCCGCGTGACCGACATGGAAGAGAAGCCGGCCGAGCCCAAGAGTCATCATGTGACTCCCCCGTTCTATATCTACGGAGCAAAGGACATTCCCCTTATCCTCGATGCCATCGAAAACGGTTGCCAGTGGGACGCTCCCGGCAATCTCGCGGGCTACATCTCCCGCGTTTCAGTGCTCCACGCCCTTCGCATGCCCGGCAACCGCCTCGACATCGGCAGCCTGGAAGGCTACCGCGCCATCAGCGGACAAATGAACTAACCTTCTCAAGTATGAAAAAGACTGCCATACTCACTGTTATTCTGCTGTCGTCGCTTCTCGTTTCCTGTTATTCTGTGAATCTGGATCCGGAGTTTGACAACATGGAAAAACACATTCAAGGTTTTTCGAATATCTACCAGATAAACAAGTTTGACCAGACGTTTATCTGTAACAATTGGATTCTGAACAAGGTCTCTTTCGAAACTTATGAAGACAGGAAACTTGTCAATTCAGAAGATCTGAGTGAGCACTGGCAGAAAAATGAACTCAGTTTCTGGAGTGACCACACACAGAGAAACGGCAATACGAGGATAGGAACATGGAAATATTCACATAACTTCCTTATGTGGGGAGCACATGGCAGCTATTATTGCCAAGAAGTCATGCTTGCCCTGCCGGGAATCCTTGTTTTGAGAAAAGAAGAGTTTCCGTCTGGTATTCGTATTGACGAATCATCTTCATACTATTCCAATAAGAGCGGAGAACACTGTTTTATGGTATACGAATACATAGCAGAATAATTCCTTTTTCGGCTTTTCCGGCATTATTCTGGGCTAGTTGCCCGGAGTTATCCATCCTCAGCGTACAAGGTCTGCTATAATGGCGCAAGCCTTCAGAATAGCTCTTGCTCGGCTATTGCTCTGGCAGGACGCCAGCAGCACAATCGCCAAAGCCAATAAACCGATCCTGATTCTCATTCCCAAGTGTTTTGCTTGCCCTAATTTACGCTCAAATCACTATCTTTACAAAATCATGAAAAGAAACTTCATACTAGTGATGATTGCGGCCGCATTGATGACCGCCTGCCTGGCTTTTTCATGTAACGAGAAGCCCGAGCCAGATCCGGAGCCTCAGTCCGAAGACGACATGTTGTATGTCGGCGGCGACATCTCGATGCTCCAGAGTTATATAGATCATTCCACCAAATATTACGACGAGGACGGCAATCTCATTCAAGATGTGCTTGGTTACATGCATAGCGATGCCGTGGGATGGAATGCCCAGCGGGTGAGGATATTCGTAAATCCTAGCCAGAAGAATCCCGACGGCGGCACAGACTTGCAGGTATGCCAGGATTTTGAATATGTGTTGAACCTTTGCCAGGAAATAAAGAACGCAGGTTTCGCACTGATGCTCGACTTCCATTACAGCGACACCTGGGCCGATCCTGCCAACCAATGGATTCCGAAAGAATGGGAATCGTGCAACGACGACGAGCTTTGCAACAAGGTATTCGAACACACGCGAGAAATACTTATAGCTCTCTCTAACATTCATTGCGCCCCCGACTTCATTCAGATAGGCAATGAGGTTACGTACGGAATGCTCTGGAGCGCCACGGTAGACAGGAATTCTTCAACAAACAGATGCTATGTGGAAGATTTCAATCAAAACTGGAACAGATTCATCAATCTGTTGAAATCTGCAAGCAAAGCTTGCCGCGAATTCTGCCCTCAGGCGAAAATAATAATCCACACTGAACGTGCAGGCTACCCTGATGTCACCGAACTCATATATAAGAATCTATCCGCAGTGGACTATGACATCATAGGCCTCTCCTATTATCCTTTCTGGCACAACTCTCTCAATGTGCTCGCCCAGACACTCAACATGCTGGCCACCAACTTTCCTGACAAGAAAGTGCAGATAGTTGAGACAGCTTACTACTACCAGTATCAACCCAAAGTCGGCAGCGGCATCGATTATGATTATTCATCCAGATGGCCCGTCTCGCCCGAAGGCCAGGCCGCTTATGCGAAAGACCTTATCACCGAGCTGAAAAGGCATCCGAATGTGAACGGCCTCTTCTGGTGGTTCCCCGAGGAGAACGGCAACGGAGCAGACAATAATGTATCGTCATACTGGGTGAACCGCGGGCTTTGGAACAACACTACGCACCGCGCCCAGCCAGCCCTCTACGTCCTCCAGGACTTTCTGAAAAGAGAAGAATAATCAGGCGCTGAAGTTATGGTCGATGACCACCTGTACCGTCATACCGGGGATGAGTGCGCTCAGTTCCTCAGTAAGTTGAGCATGCAGGGCCGGCTCGTCCTTCACTGAAATGTCAGGCACCACATCCACTGCCACCAGCTTATCTTTCTCGGAACAGAAGAAACCGTGCACCTGCACTATCTCCGGGTGCGCCGCCAGCGTGCTGGTCACCAGGCTCTGAAGTTCACGGCGCTTGTTCTGCCCGGTAGCCACAGAGTATATTCCCACAGTCATGATGATGTTGTGATTCATGAACATCAGGAGGGATATCTTGCGTGAGAGGCTGTGGATGTCCTGGGCCGTGAGGGTATCGTCGACACTCACATGAAGCGAACCTATCATCAGGTCATGACCGTAATTGTGAAGGATGATATCGTAGACTCCGTGAACCTCGTCGAACGCCATAACTTCTTTCTTGATGTCAGAGACCAGCTCCTGAGAAACCCTTGCCCCCAGCAGTTCGTTCACCGGAGAAGCGATCATCTCGACACCGGCCTTGATGATGAAGGCCGAAATCAGCGCACCGAGTATGCCGTCGAGAGAAACTCCCCATATCAGCATGATGCCGGCCGAAACGAGTGTCGCCAGAGTGATTATGGCGTCGAAGAGGGCGTCGGAGCCTGAAGCAATCAGAGCGTCGCTGTTGAGCTTCTGCCCCTGCTTCTTGACGTAGCGGCCGAGCAGCAGTTTCACCACGATGGCCACTATGATAACTATCAGCGTGACGGTGGTGTAGCTGGGCTCAACGGGGTGGATTATTTTCTTGATGGATTCGATGAGAGAAGTGACGCCGGCCGACAGCACTATGACGGCAATAATGATGGCGCTGAAGTATTCCACCCTCCCGAAGCCGTAGGGATGTTCGCGGTCGGCGGGGCGCTGGGAGAGCTTGGTGCCGACAATAGTGATGATGCTGGACAATGCGTCGGACAGGTTGTTGACGGCGTCCATCACGATGGCGAAACTGTGGGCCAGCACGCCCACTATGGCTTTAAAGGCAGCCAGCAGCACGTTGGTAACAACTCCGACGACGCTGGTGCGGATTATTTTCTCACTACGGTTCATTGAGTCACATTATTGATTGGTTCGGGAATGGGATCTCCCGGTGCAGGATTTTTCGGGTCGTAAATTGCGACGCTGACGAAGGAATCGGCGCAGCCATAATATAGATACCAGCGGCCCTGGAAGAATGTCAGGCCTTCAATGAAGACGGTGCCGTCGACATACTGGCCGCTCTTTTCAAAGTCCTCGGTCGGCCTGAAGAACGGCACATCGAGCCGCTCCAGCACCTGGTCGGGATGGTCGCCGTCAAAGAGGACCTGCCCGGCAGCATAGGTTCCGCCGGGGTAGCGGACATCACCTTTTTCATCCTTGCGGTTCTTGCCGTTGTAGAGCAGCAGGATACCACGTTTTGTCAGCAGGGCCGGAGGACCGCACTCCGTCAGGGCGCTGTCGAAGAAGCCTTCGCGGGGGAAGAGGATGCCCTTCAGCTTTCCCTCTTCATC
>JAFYZI010000021.1 GCA_017548725.1 Bacteroidales bacterium | reverse complement strand
CTCGGCCCTGTTCTCGCGGGCTGCGAAGGCTGCATGCGCTCCGTCGTTGAAAATCACGCAGTTGGTGAGCATCTCGCAGACTGAAGTTCCCTTGTGCTTGGCAGCGGTGATGAAGATAGACTGGTTAAGAGCCAGGTCATTGTCGATGCCGCGGGCGAAGAATGTGCCGTGTGCGCCCAGGACAAGCATGCCCGGGGTGAACGGATTCTCCACAGTGCCGTAAGGAGAAGTCTTGGTGATTGTGCCGAACTTCGAAGTGGGGCTGTATTGCCCCTTGGTCAGACCGTAGATCTGGTTGTTGAACAGAACTATGTTGAGGTCGACGTTGCGGCGGATGGCGTGGATGAAGTGGTTGCCGCCGATGGCGAGAGCGTCGCCGTCGCCGCAGGCCTGCCATACACAGAGGTCAGGATTGGCCACCTTTATACCGGTGGAAATGGCTGTCGCACGGCCGTGGATGCTGTGGAAGCCATAGGTGTTCATGTAGTAGGGGAGCCTTGAAGAGCATCCGATGCCGGAAACGACTACAAATTTCTCAAGTTCATATCCGAGGTCTTCGCTGACCTGGGGAAGAGCCCTCTGAAGAGCCGCCAGGACTGCATGGTCGCCACAACCCGGGCACCATCTCACTTCCTGATTGCTTTTGAAATCTTGTGCTGTATATTTCATTGTCTGCTCCTCCTATAAGATTTCCTTGATTGCATCTACGACTTCCTTGACGATGAACGGCTGGCCCTGCACTTTGTTGTACTGCAAGTAGCTGAACTGAGGCAGCTTGGCCCTCAGGTAGTCGGCGAAATGGCCGCTGTTGAGCTCGCACACGATGATCTTCTTGAATTTAGCGAAGATTTCTGCGGTGTTCTTGGGCAGCGGGTTGATGTAGTCGAAATGCGCGAGGCTAACCTTGTGGCCCTCTGCTGCCAGCTCGTTGACAGCTGTGAAGAGGTGTCCGAAGGTGCCGCCCCAGCCGACTACCAGCACGTCGCCTTCGCTGGCGCCGATAACTTTCTGGGCGGGGATGCAGTTGGCCACGCGGGCGATCTTCTCGGCGCGGGCTGCAACCATCATGGCGTGGTTCTCGGGATCAGATGAGATGACTCCGGCCGGATTCTTCTCCAGACCGCCGACGCGGTGGTTGAGGCCTTTCTTGCCGGGCACGGCCCATTTGCGGACAAATGTCTCGGGATCGCGCTCGAACGGCTTGAAGCCGCCTTCGCAAGACTCGATGAACGGCGGTTTGATGGCGGGATAGTCAGCCATTGAAGGGATCTTCCACGGCTCGCTGCCGTTGGCGATGAAACCTTCTGACATGAGGATCACGGGCATCATGTGCTCGAGAGCCAGCTTACCTGCGTTGAACGCAGCGTCGAAGCAGTTTGAAGGTGAGTGGGCGGCTACAATGCAGACAGGGCACTCGCCGTTGCGGCCGTAGAGAGCCTGGTTGAGGTCGGTCTGCTCTGTCTTGGTGGGAATACCTGTAGACGGGCCGCTTCGCTGAACATCGATCACAACCAGCGGCAGCTCGGTGATCATGGCCAGGCCGAGAGCCTCTGACTTGAGGCTGAGGCCGGGACCTGAAGTAGAAGTGACTGCGAAATCACCTGCATAAGCGGCGCCGATGGCGGTGCAGATGCCGGCAATCTCGTCTTCTGCCTGCATGGTCTTGACGTTAAGGTTCTTATGTATGGCAAGTTCCTCGAGGATAGCCGTGGCGGGAGTGATAGGGTATGAGCCGCAGAACAGCTGCAGGCCGCTCTTCTCGGCGGCAGCGATGAGGCCCCATGCGGTGGCCTGGTTGCCGTTGATGTTGCGGTAGACGCCCTTTTCCTGTTTGGCCGGAGCCACTTCGTAGGTGTTGGCGATGGCGTGGATGTTACTTGCGTAGTTGTAGCCGTCGAAGAGCACCTTCTTGTTGGGCTCGATAAGGTGGGGTTTCTTGCTGAATTTCTTTTCGAGATAGGCGTTGATGTACTCAAGAGGCCTGTTGAACATGAAGAAGCACATTCCGAGAGTGAACATGTTCTTCGACCTTACTATGCTCTTGGCGTCGAGGCCTGAATCCTTCAGGCTCTCCTTGGTCAGAGATGTGATTTGGGCGCAGATGACGTTCCTGTCCTCGATGTGGAGCTCGCTGATGGGATCGTCAGTAGTAAAACCGGCCTTCTTAAGCCCTTGCTCGTCGAAGGTGTCGGTGTCGATGATGATTGTTGCAGTGGGCTTAGCCCATTTGACATTGGCCTTGAGAGCTGCCGGGTTCATTGCAACGAGCACGTCGCAAAAGTCGCCGGGAGTGTTGACACCCTCGCTGCCTATATGGACCTGAAAACCGGAAACCCCGGAAATCGTGCCGTGAGGGGCTCTGATTTCAGCGGGGTAGTCCGGAAATGTCGAGATTTCATTTCCATACAACGCAGATGTGTCAGCAAACAAGGTTCCCGTCAATTGCATTCCGTCGCCGGAATCGCCTGCAAAACGGATAACGACATCTTTAATGTCGATTACTTTGTGTTGCATTGTTTATCTGGTTTCGCTTAGAGATTCTGTGAAGGCGCTACTTTTTCAGCAGGAATTCCGAGGGCGGCCTTTGCCTGGGGCAGCAGGTTGGTGCTCTGAGTGTCATCGATGTAGATGAGGGCTCCTGCTGATGTGTCGAATATATAGATCAGGTTGTTGTCCTTGCCAATCTTGTTGATGGCTTCCTGGGCTTTCTGATATATCGGCATCATCAGAGTCTGCTGCATGTTGGCCAGGTCTTCCTGAGCTGTCTGCTGGAACTGGTTGAGCCTCTGGACGATCTCGCTCAGCTCGGCTTCCTTTGATTCCCTGATGGCAGCTGTCCAGGTAGAACTCTTCTGCTGATAAGTGTTGAGTTTCTGGTTGTATTCGGTCTGCATGGCATCCATCTCCTCGATGAGCTCATTCTGATAAGCTTCGAGCTGAACCCTTGCCGAGTCGGTCTCAGCCATCAGACTTACAAGCTCGCTGGTGTTGATATGACCGAACTTCTGGGCATTGGCCCCGATGGTTGCTGCAGCAGCAACAAACAAGATGAGGATGAGTTTTTTCATTGCTTTATTTATTAAGATATTCGATTACTTCGTCGGTAAGGTCGTAACGGCTGTCACGATAAACGATGCCGGTGGTGATTGCAAGGTCGATTATCAGCGAGCAGTTGTACCTGTAGGCCACTGCATCGATGGCTGCCTGGAGTTTCTCCTTGATGGGAGCGAGCAGTTCCTCGGATTTGTTGGCCATTACGCCGTCTTCGCCGAAATAGGTGTTCTGTTTGGTCTTGACGGCCCTTTCCTTGGTTATGATTTCTTCTTCCAGCCTCTGACGTTCAGATGCAGAAAGAGAAGCCTTCTTGTTCTGATAATCCTTGTACAGTTTGTCTACGGCGTTGAGTTCGTCCTCGAGGGTTGTACGGTAAGAATCTGCCAGCTTGTTGAGCTGATCCTGTACTCTCTGATATTCAGGAACGGTTGCGAGGATTTCTTCAGTGTCGATGTAGCATACATTCTGAGCTTGTGCTCCAATGAAGGCAGCAAAAGCCAAGCATAGAGTTAAAGCGATCTTTTTCATGTTCGTAGTACTTAGAATTGTTGACCTATCATAAAATGGAACTGACTTCTGTCTTTCTTTTCAAGGGTATCGAATCCATAGCCCCAGTCGATACCGAGCAGACCGATCATCGGCAGGAAGATCCTGAGGCCGACTCCGGCAGAACGCTTGATCTGGAAGGGATTGAATTCCCTGATGTCAGACCAGCAGTTACCGCCTTCCAGGAATGCCAGGGCATAGATGGTCGACTGCGGCTGGAGCATCAGCGGGTATCTGAGCTCCATGGTGAATTTATCATAGACGTTGCCGTTGTAGGCGCCGTTTGAATACGGAGTGAGGGAGTAGTTCGAGTATCCGCGCAGGGCGATGATGTCCTGTCCGTAGGTATTGTAGCCCGACATACCGTCACCTCCTACGAGGAAGCCCTCGAAAGGAGAGTAGCCCCAGTTGCGGTTGTAGTAACCGAGGTATCCGAACTGGGCGCGGGTCATCATCACCAGATTGCCCACGAGGGTGAGGTAGTTGCTGGCCTTCATGGTCCATTTGTTATACTCGATCCATTTGTAATGCTCGGCGTCGGTCAGAGTAGAGTAGTTGAAATCTGCCGGCTTGTCTTTGCGGAGCAGCGAGTAGGGAGGAGTAAGCTGGAGGGCCAGGCTTATGTCAGAACCCTGACGCGGGTAGATGGTCTGGTCGGTTGAGTTGCGGGCCAGCGTGATGGTATAGTTGAAGTTGTGCGACAGACCGTCCTTGAAGATGAAATAGTAGTTCCAGTCCTGAAGGTGGTAGGTCTGCCAGCTCAGCGTATGGTAAAGCACGAAATAGTTGTCAGGCCATTTCAGACGGCTTCCGAGAGATACTGCAGCTCCGAACACCTCCATGAACTGGTCGTCGTTCAGGATCTGGTAGTAAGTAGACAGATATGAATTGGTCTGCCTTGTGAAATAAGTCGACAGGCTGAGAGACGTAGGCTTCTTTCCGAACAGCCAGGGCTCGAGGAACTGGGCTGAGATGGCCCGGTAGTAAGAACCGTTGGTCTGGAAACGGAAGGCCAGCGTCTGGTTGTCGCCCAGAGGCACGGGCTTCCATGCGTTTACGTCCAGCATGTTGCGGGTCGAGAAGTTGCTGAAGCTGATACCTACTGTGCCGACGAACATGCCTGCTCCCCAGCCGCCGGAAAGCTCCAGCTGGCTGTTGGGCTTCTCCTCGACGTTGTAGGTGATGTCGACAGTATTGTTGATGGCGTTGGGAGCCAGCTGCCAGCCGACACCCTGCTGCACTATCTTCTCCTGGTCGAAGTTGGTCATCGTGCCGAGCTCCCTGATGGAACGTTCGAAACTCGTCTGGCTGAAGAGATAGCCGGGGCGGGTGTAGACGGCACGGCGGATAACCCTCTCGTTGGTGACGTTGTTACCGCTGATGATCACGTTGTTGAAGCGGGCCTGCTTGCCCTCTACGATCCTGATCTCGAGGTCGACAGAGTCGCCGACGATGTTGGTCTCGACGGGAGTGACGTTGAAGAAGAGGTATCCGTTGTCCCTGAACAGGCTGGATATGGAAATGGCTGACTGGTCCTTGCCGCCGCCGTAGAGCCTTTCGTTCAGAGTGACGATGTCATATATGTCGCCTTTCTTGACCTGGAGGACTTCCGTCAGGTCTTCGGCGCTGTATATGGAGTTGCCGGTCCAGGTGATGTTCCTGAAGTAATACTGCTTGCCCTGGTCGATCTTGAAGAGAATGCCCAGCTTCGAGCTGTCGCCCGGCATCACGTAGATGGAGTCCTTCACGATCTTGGCGTCGCGGTAGCCCTTCTCGTTGAAAGCGTCGATGAGGGACACCTTGTCGTTGACGTATTCCTTCTCGTTGAATTTCTTGCTGCTGAAGAAGTTGTACCACTTTGCGGACTTGGTTTTCTTCATGGACTTGTCGAGAGTGAAGGTCTTGATGCCTGACACACCGTCGTAGTTGATCTCCTTGATCTTGATCTTAGGACCTCTGTCGACGGCGAAGTTCACCCTGACGGCGTTGTTGATGACAGTATCTTTAGTCTGCTGGACTTCGACCTTCGCATTGAGGTAACCTTTCTCCTTCAGGAAGTCCTTGATGACGCCCACAGAGCTGGTGATGACATAGTCGGAAAGCTCGGTACCCCTACGCAGGTTGAGGTCTTCCTTGAGATCGTCCTGGTCGCTCTTCTTGAGGCCGGAGAAAGTCCATTGAGAAACTCGCGGACGCTCGACAATCTTGATCTTGAAGAATGCGGTGTCGCGAGATGCAGAGAGGGAATCTATATAAAGGCCTACATCCTCGAAATAGCGCTGTTGCCAGAGACGTTTCACGATAGAAGAGGCGTCATCTCCGGGGACAGTGATGCTCTGGCCTTCGGTGAGGCCGGTGAGCTGGATGATCTGCTTGGGGTTGAGATAATTCGTGCCTTCTACAGTGACACCACCTATGACATAAGTCTTAGGGCTGTTGTAGTCCACCTGTATGTCCTGAACATTTTGTGAGAATGCCGCAATAGGAATCAGTGCTAATATTATGAACAGTGACCTGAGTGATTTCATCTGCAGAATATGTGGCGCAAATTTACAACTATTAATTGATTTCCCCATATCTTCTCTGTCTGTTTTCAAACGAGTCCAGAGCTTTTTGGAACTCGGTTTTGCGAAAATCAGGCCAAAGGACATCGGTGAAATAAAATTCACTGTAGGCGCATTGCCACAGCAGATAATTGCTTATGCGCAATTCTCCGCCCGTGCGGATGAGCAGGTCGGGATCGGGAATCCCGGCGGTGGAGAGATATTTTTCAAAATCTGCGATGTCGATGTCGCCGGCCGCATCTGCCTTGCCGGCTGCGATGTCCTGGCGGTAGCGGTTGACGGCCTGCACGATGTCCCATTTGCCGCTGTAGCTGAACAGCACCATCAGGGTCAGTTTGTCGCAGTCGGCTGTGTATGCTTCGAGAGCTGCGATGTCGTCCAGGATGGGCTTGGAAAGGCGGCTGAGATTGCCAATGGCGCGGAATCTTACTCCGTTCTCCTTCAGGTTCTTGCGCTCCTTGGCCATAACTGTCCTGAAGAGGCCCATTATGCCGCTGACTTCTTCGTCCGGCCGGTTCCAGTTCTCTTCGGAGAAGGTGTAGAGGCTCAGGTACTTGACGCCTGCCTCGATGGACGCCTCAATGCATGCGCGCACGCTTTCTGCGCCTTCCTTGTGACCGAACGAGCGGGGCATGTGCCTCTGCTGGGCCCAGCGGCCGTTGCCGTCCATTATTATAGATACGTGTACGGGTACCATTCTACTTGTTGTTTCGGATGTCGTCGCCCCACATCAGCTTGTCTCGGAGAGCGTCGATGAAGCTCATGTCGCGAAGCTTCACATACATGGCCTTATGCGGCGCCTGCGACAGGGTGACGCAGCTGTCCTGGCTGACGTGGAAGCCGTGGTTGTCCACAGACATGCTGGCGGCGCCGTCCTTGCTCCTGAAACTGATTTTTATCTCGGAACCGGCGTTGACAACTATAGGCCTCACGTTCAGGTTGTGGGGAGCGGCGGGGCAGATTATGAGACACTCGGTGGTGGGGGCCACGATGGGACCTCCTGCGCTCAGCGAGTATGCGGTGCTGCCCGTCGGAGTGGCGACAAGCACGCCGTCGGCCCAGTATGTGGGGAGGGATTTTCCGTCAATTGAAACCGTTATCTGCAGCATAGACGGGCCGAGTCTCATCAGGGTGAACTCGTTGAGGCAGTAGGGGTGGACACCCTCCGGCAGCTCGACGCCTGCAACCTGCAGAAGCAGCCTGGGCTCTATGTCGAACCTTTTGCCTACGAGATCTTCAATCCAGCTGTTTTCACCCTCGTCGACCCTGGCTGTCGTTAGGAAGCCGAGCCGTCCGAAGTTGATGCCGGCCACCGGGATCTGACGGCCCTTGAGGAAATCGACAGCGGCAAGGAAAGTGCCGTCGCCGCCGAGGGACAGCAGCAGGTCGGTGTCTTCGGGCAGGGGGGTGCTGTCGGCGGAAGTGCAGTGGTATATGTCTGCGCCGAGGGCGGTGAGCCTTCCGGCCAGATAGTCCGACTTCTTTTCGTCGATATGCGAGTCTTCCCGCCTGAACAGAGCGATTTTCATTATTGGTTTATAAATTCAAATTTGGGGCTTCAAATGTACCAAATAATGAGTAATTTGCTAAAATTTTTTACATTTGCCGTTTACAATGACAAATCTAAGCGTAAATATCAACAAGATTGCGACTATCCGCAATGCCAGAGGCGGTGACAACCCCAATGTAGTGTCCGCCGCCCTTTTCTGCGAGAAGTCCGGAGCGCAGGGCATAACCGTGCATCCGAGGCCGGACGGCAGGCATATCCGCCATGCCGACGTTTTCGAGCTGAAGCAGGTGCTGACCACCGAATTCAACATAGAGGGCAACCCCACGCCGGAGTTCATAGACCTCGTGCTGAAGGTGAAGCCCGCCCAGGTTACCATGGTGCCCGACGCGCCCGATGCGCTGACCTCGAACGCCGGCTGGAATACCATAGCACACAAGGCTTTTCTGAGGACTGTGTGTGAAGAATTCCACAAAGAAGGCATCCGTTGCTCGATTTTTGTAGACCCCGACCCCGAGATGGTGAAACATGCCGCAGACTGCGGCTGCGACCGAGTGGAGCTGTATACTTTCGGCTATGCCGAGCAGTATCCCCAGGGTCCGGAAATGGCGATTGAACCTTACGTAAGAGCGGCTGTAGCAGCCCGCGAAAGCGGCCTCGGGCTCAACGCCGGCCACGACCTCAGCCTGGAGAACCTGCGTTATTTCCACAACTGCATCCCCTGGCTCGACGAAGTGTCGATAGGCCATGCGCTGATTTGTGACGCCTTGTACATGGGCCTCGAGGCCTCGGTCAAGGCTTACCTTGAACAACTAAAATAATAAATAACACATTTCAATTTCTATGAAAAAGACACCTATCATCCTTGCCTGCGCTGCACTGCTGGTCTCTATTGCAGCTCTCCTCGTTACTCTTTTGTCAGGGAACAAGAAGCCCGTTGAAACCGAGCCTGTTCCCGGCCAGACTGCCGTAGCCGGAGACATCGTATATATCCAGATTGATTCACTGCTTATCAATTATGATATGTACAACGACCTCATGTCAGCATTCCAGAGCAAGTACCAGGCTAGTCAGGAAGAACTCCAGAAGAAGAGCCGCGCGCTTGAGAATGACGCCAAGGCTTTCGAGAACCAGATCAACAAGGGCCTTCTGACCAGAAGCGCCGCTGAAGAACAGCAGCAGAGACTTCTCAGACGTCAGGAAAATCTCCAGAACGAGGCTAACAACAAGCAGCTCGAGCTCGAAGAAGAGCAGTATGTTCTCAACAACCAGGTCTATGACGCTATCAAGACCTATCTCGAGAAATACAATCAGGAGCATGAGTTCGCCCTTATCCTGACCAGCTCAGCTGCTACCAATGTGGTAATGGAAGGCAACAAGGGCCTCGACATCACAAACGAGGTAGTCCGCGGCCTGAACGAGGAATACATACGTAACAGGAACAAATAATGAACGCTCTGACCCATACCGAGTACGCCTTTCCGAAGCAGACGTCCAAGTATGTCGGCAAGGTAAGGGACGTATATTCGATTGCCGACAGGTACATGGTGATGATCGCCACCGACCGCATCTCGGCTTTCGACGTTGTCCTTCCCGAGGGTATTCCGTACAAGGGCCAGGTGCTCAACCAGATCGCATCTTCCTTCCTGGACCTTACCCAGGACATCGTGCAGAACTGGAAGATAGCATCTCCCGACCCTATGGTGACCGTCGGCTACAAATGCCAGGGTCTGCCCATCGAGATGATCGTCAGGGGTTACCTCACCGGCAGTTCATGGCGCAGCTACAAGGCCGGCGCACGTCAGATATGCGGAGTTCCGATCCCCGACGGCATGAGGGAGCACCAGAAATTCGAGAAACCCATCATTACCCCGACCACCAAGGCCGAGATAGGCGAGCATGACGCAGACATCAGCCGCGAGGAAATAATCGCGCGCGGAATCATGTCGCGCCGCGACTATGAGAAGCTCGAAGAAATCACTCTGGCCCTCTACCAGAGAGGTTGCGAAATCGCTGCCTCAAGGGGGCTCATCCTAGTCGACACCAAATATGAATTCGGAATGAGGGACGGCGAGCTCTACCTTATAGACGAAATCCACACTCCCGATTCTTCGCGTTACTTCTACGCCGACAGCTATCAGGAGCTTTTCGACAAAGGGCTTTCGCAGCGCCAGCTATCGAAGGAATTCGTGCGCGAGTGGCTCATGGAGAACGGTTTCCAGGGCAAGGAAGGGCAGAAGGTTCCCGAGATGACTCCCGAGCGCGTCGGTATCATTTCCGACAGATACATAGAACTGTACGAACATATCACTGGCAAGGAATTTGTCAAGGAGCCCTACGGCGATATCGTGGAGAGGATTGAAGGCAATGTGAGAAACCTGCTTTCACGTCTCCCGCTTTAATCAGATGAAACGTCTTGCGATAATACTGGCTTTGATGATCCTCTGTCCTGTGCTTGATTATGCGCAGGACAACACTGTGTATACTGCCGCTCCGGTGGAGATATCAGAAATCAGGACAAAGATCGGCGACAACTGGTTCTATGTCCACAAGGTGCTGCCGAAACAGACCTTGTATTCTATCTGCAGGGCTTATGACATTACCCAGCAGGAGGTATATGAGGCCAACAGGGCGGCTCTCGAGACAGGCTTGAAGGCTGGTATGGAATTGCTCATCCCGGTTCACGGCGATGCCCAGCCGGAAGTTGCGGCAGCTCAGCCCCAGTCCGTGGAGCAACCTCAGGTCCAGACTCCGCCCGAGCCCGCAGCTGCGCCTCAGCCGGCAGACGGATACACCATCCACAGGGTTAAGTGGTACGAGAGCCTGTATTCCATCGCAAGAAAATATGAGATTACACCCGAATCTATAATAAGGGCCAATTCCCTCACCAGGACCGACCTGCAGACCGGCCAGATGCTCAAGATCCCGGCATCCAGCTATCAGGACGCAGTTGAAAGGCAGGTTAATGACGATTTTGCCGAGCAGACCGATGGCGCAGGGGATGATGTTCCGGTTGTCATAATCGATGATGATGACGAGCAGTTTGCCCAGGATGACAGCGGGAACATCGACGAAGACGATGATGACGACGATGACGGCTTCTTCCTGTTCCGCGACAGGTTTTCGGGTACGGCCAGGATTGCCCTGCTGCTCCCGTTCAACGCCCGCAGCAGCTCACCCAGCTCCAATTACCTCGACTTTTATTCAGGAGTCCTGCTTGCTGTAGAACGCATTAAAGAAGAGGGTACGAATGTGGACCTGAAGGTAATCGATCTGTCCGACTACCGCGACATTAGCGTACTTGCTTCAGATGAATTCCTCGGCGACAGAGACTTCGTGATCGGCCCCGTTATGAGCGCCGACATCGCCAAGATCATAGAATACTGCAACGACCGCAGGATCCCTCTCATCTCACCGATGGACCAGCAGGCTGAAAAGCTTGCGGCAGACAACCGCAGCCTCGTGCAGGCCCCGGTTTCGGCCGAAGGCCAGGTCGCCAGGTTGATAGAGTCGATGAACTACAGTTCTCCGTCAGATGACAATGTCATCGTGATCCGCGAGAGCGCCAGCACCGACACCGTTTATTTCAATCAGGTGGAAGCTGCCCTTCAGAAGGCCGGAATCCCCTATAAGACTGTCAGCTACGGCATCCTCCAAGGCCGCAGCATCGACGTGACCCTGCGCAATTCATATCTTGCGCCCAACAAGACCAACCATATAATAATCGCTTCGGAGAAAGAATCCTTCGCCAGCGACGCCGTGCGCAACATCAGCCTTCTGTCGACGTCATACGACATAGTCGGCTACGGCAGCAACCGCATGAGGAATTTCGAGACCATAGAGATCGAGGCGTTCCAGAATGTGATGATGCATTTCAGCCTCGGCTATTATGTCGATTACAAGCGTCCTGAGGTGAAGGACTTCGTGTTCAAATACAGGGCTATGTTCAGCACCGAGCCCGGGGCATACGCCTTCCAGGGCTATGACCTGACAAATTATTTCACAATGGCCCTGCGCAAGTACGGAAGGCGCTTCCCCCGTTCGCTCCGGGATTTCGACATGAAGCTTCTGCAGTCGAACATGCAATTTGAAAAGGCATCCCCCGCCGGAGGATACCTTAACAAAGCTACCAAGAATATCGTCTATCTTGACGATTATTCAATTGCCTGCGAGTAGCGATTCTATCTTACTGATCTTTTCAGGAGTTTCAGCATTGACCTTCTTGATGAACGAGTTCTCCTCGAGAGGTTCGTATGCTGCTATCATCTCTGCCTCGCTGCTGAAAGTGGCCTGGCGGAACGGATTGGTGTAGTCCTTGGCCCTTGTCACAGTAACCTGGGTCTGGATGAATCTCAGAATGTCGATCTCACGGCTGAGAGCCTCCTTCCATTCTTCGGCGCCGATGCGTTTGGCCTGGAGCACGAAGCGCAGCGACAGATAGGCGTGACGCAGCTTGTCGTCGGGATAGCGTTTCCAGATCTCGTTGTAGCGGGCGTGTATCTCGTCCCAGCTGTTCAGGACGCCATCGGCGATGTCCTTGCGGAGCTGGTCCACATCTTCCTGGCACATCAGCTGGCCGCCGAAATTGATCCATACCCTGCGACGCTTGCTTTCATATTTCTCGGTAATTGATTCCAGGGTGTCGTCAGGAGCGGTTTCGAGATGTTTGAGGATATTGGTGATGGCATAGTTGATGAGCATATCGGAGTATGCGTGATATGCGTCGTAAACCTTGAGGATGCGTACTTTACGCTTGCTGTGCTCCATGCCTTCGCCGAGAACTTCAAGGCAGTCGACGTCCTCGCGGGGGCCGTTCAGCAAGTTGCGGCCGATGGCTCTGTATTCAGGGCGTTCCTTCTCTGCGAAGTCGCCGTTCTTGTGGAGCCATGCCTTTGCAGTCTGGATCTCCAGCAGTTTCATGCCGGCGATGACTTCTTCCATTGAATCGGGTGCGAAGGTGTCGAACTCGATGTTCTGCAGCTTGCGCACGCGGCTGTCGCGTTTGTTGAACTTCCATGTGTTGCGCTGCAAGGCGTACATGTCGTACTGCCACCAGAAGGCCGGGGTGATGTCGAGAGTGTCGAGCTGAGCGTTGTTGCTGATGAGTGCGAACGGCAGCGGGATGTTCATCTCGTAGTTGTAGTCGGCCTTGGAGATAAGAGTGAAGGATGCGAACTTGCAGGAGTGCTTGATGCTGCAGCACAGACCCGGCCAGAAGCCCCTTCCGGCCACGATCTCGCCATCGGGGGTGCGGCTGTTGTGGTTTGAGCCGAGGGTGGCGCCTGCGGCGATGTTGCTCTGGCCCATGACGAGAGCAGCAATGAGGAACGAGTTGTTGTGGTGCTGCTCGTGGGCGGGGTATATGAGGTTGTTGAGCACTTCGCAGCATGAGATAGTCGAGTTGTCGCCCAGGAACGAGTTGATGAGCCTTGCTCCATATTTCAGCTTGCTGTTGCTGCCCAGGATGAAACGGATGGAAGTGGTGGAATAGAAGATGTTGCAGCCGTAGCCGACTATGCCGTTCACCATGATGACGTTCTCGCCGATCTGCGTCGGCTCCTTGTCAGACGAGTTGATGGTGACGTTCTTTATCTTGCTGGCACCCTTGATGTAGCAGCATTCGCCTATCTTGACATCCTTGATGATGGATGAGTTCTTGATGACGCATTTCTCGCCGACGGTGCCGTAATAGCCGCGGTGGCTGTCGTAGCGGTTCTGGGTGATCTCCTTCAGACGCAGCTGGAGGGGAGTGTCGTCGATATATTTGCCCCAGAGGTAGGCGTCGGCAGCGATCATGCCGTCGAAAGGACATACCTGGCGGCAGCCGGTCTCGTTCATTATCTCCAGATAGATGCGCACGCTCTCCGGCTCGCCTTCCTTGACTATACCGTTGCCGAACTTCGAGTGGTCGGTGCAGGCCATCTCGTCGATGTTGAAAAGGATGCAGTTGTCGCCGATGATATAGTGGCTGAGATAGCTTACATTGTGGATGGATACGTTGCTGCCGAGGTCGCAGGAATGGATGTGGCTGTTAGTGATGCCGACTGGCAGCCTCAGGTCGTGGTACTGAAGGATGTCGGCCGACATGTTGCCCATCCTCACGAAGCCTACGAACGAGTTGTCGCGGATGACGTCGGGATTGAAGTCGTTGCCAACCATGATGGTGTTCCAGTCGGTGGCGGTGTTGTTGTTGCGGATGAGGGTGGCCATCTCGTTCTGGGTGAGATGCCTCCAGCCGCCTTCCGGCTCTTTCGCCTGGGTGTTGCGGATAGAATACTTGTCATGCCCTTCCGGAATATACTGAGGGTCTATCCAGCTGTCGTATGCTTTGTCAGCCGGGATGATGGTAACGCGTTCCATAGTATTTTGCTTATTGGATAATCGGAATTAAATCAAGTCCCTGATCATTGGGGAGAAGCGGTAGCCGCCGCGGATGCCTGCGATGTCGGCGACGGAGAGGTGACGTATCAGGCGCTTGCCGACGATATCGGTCTCAACCATGTCGGCGCGGTAGCCGTAGATAATGTCGGAGGGGCCGCCTTCTTCGGTCGAGGCGTCGCAGGGACGTCCGAACTGCAGGGGCACCAGCCTGCAGCCGTCCTTGCAGAGAACTTCGAAGTCGCCGTCCTCCGCGAAATTGTATGAACCCATGAATGCGGTCACATCCTGCCAGCTGACGGACACTTCCTTCCTCTCAGGGTCTTCTATGAGATAGCCTGAAATGACATCAGGCTCCGCGAAAAGCAGCGGGGCCAGCACCGAACCGTCCTGAAGTTGCAGCAGCATCTATGATTCCCTCCTCATTTTGAGCTCTTTATTGACATTGCGGCCGTGGCCCAGCAGCACTTCCCAGATGTAGGCCTTGATGAAGCCGTAGCCATAGCAGAAGAGCTGGATGAATGAAGTCACAACCGACAGACAGGCTATCTTGACGCTCTTTGTCTTGACCAGCGCGCTGATCCACAGCGCCAGCGCATACGCAACCAGCGGCAGGATGGCCCACCATCTGAAGAAAGAGCAGACTATCAGGAAGATGCAGCCCAGCAGGAACAATGCGGGCAGGCAGTGCACGGCTTTGAGAGACTCCGGCCAGATGAGCTTCAGCCCTACGCGGCCCGTGCCGAACATGTACATCTGTTTGGCGTAGCGCCTGAGGCTTACGCGCCTCTTATGGTAGACGAAAGCTTCCCGGATGAGCCTGCCGGCGAAACCGGCCTTGCGGATGCGGATGCTCAGGTCGAGGTCTTCTGCGAGCATTTCGCGGAAGCCGCCGACTTTCTCCCACACTTCACGGGCGAAGCCCATGTTGAAGCTGCGGGGCACGAACTTCTCCATCTGCACCTTGCCGCCGCGGATGCCTCCGGTGGTGAGGAAGGATGTCATGGAGAAATTGATGGCCTTCTGCAGGTCTGAGAAATCGTCGCTGGCGGCGTCAGGCCCTCCGTAGCAGGGAACATAGTCCTTGTCAAGAGCTTCTTTCAGGGCTTTGAAATAGTCCGGCGGGATGACGCAGTCCGAGTCGAAGAATACAAAATAGTCTCCTGTGGCCCGCTCCAGTCCGTAATTGCGCGCTGCGCTGCGGCCTTCGTTATCCTTATAAAAGTATTTGATGTCGATCTTGCCTTCAAAGCTGTCTGCAACATCTTTGCATGGCACGTCGGAGCCGTCCTCCACGAGGACGAGCTCGAAATCCTTGCAGCTCTGGCAGGCCAGGCTCTCCAGCAGGCCCCGCACTTCATCGGGTCTGTTGTAGACGGGGACGATAATCGAGAAAAACGACATACAATTCAGATATGTTATGACACAAAAATAATAATAATTTCGTACCTTCGCTTAACGCAAAACGCAATGATGAAAAAAATTCTGGTTACGGGCGGAGCCGGATTCCTCGGTTCCCACCTTTGTGAGAAGCTCCTGCAGGAAGGCAACGAAGTCATCTGCATGGACAATTTCTTCACCGGCAGCAAGCGCAATGTCGTAAAACTTCTGGACAATCCCTATTTCGAGCTGTACCGTCACGACATCACCATGCCGGCCAACCTCGAAGTGGACGAGATATACAACCTGGCTTGTCCGGCCTCTCCGGTACATTATCAGTATGACCCCATCAAGACCGTCCAGACGTCGGTGATGGGTGCCATAAATATGCTGGGGCTGGCCAAGAGGACAGGTGCGAAGGTGCTCCAGGCTTCCACCAGTGAGGTTTACGGCGACCCTTCGGTGCATCCCCAGCCCGAAACATACTGGGGCAACGTCAATCCCATCGGCATCCGTTCGTGCTATGACGAGGGCAAGCGCTGCGCCGAGACCCTCTTCTTCGACTATCACCGCCAGAACGGCGTGCGTATCAAAGTTGTCAGGATCTTCAACACCTACGGGCCGAACATGCATCCCAACGACGGCCGCGTAGTGTCCAATTTCATAGTCCAGGCTCTCAAAGGCAAGGATATCACCATTTACGGCGACGGCAGCCAGACCCGCAGTTTCTGCTATTGCGACGACCTCATCAGGGGCTTCATCGCGATGATGGCGACGGGTGATGAAATAACAGGTCCTATCAATATCGGCAACCCCGGCGAGTTTACGATCAAGCAGCTTGCCGAGCTTGTAATCGAGCTGACCGGCTCCAAGTCCAAGCTGGTCTACGAGCCTCTGCCTTCTGACGACCCGACCCAGCGCAAGCCTGTCATCGACAAGGCTCGCGAGATACTTGGCTGGGAGCCGACTATTCCGCTGCGCGAAGGTCTGCTCCGCACTATAGCATATTTTGACGAACTGCTCAGAACTGAAAAATAGCAGCTCCTATTTAAGAAAATAGTTTTCCTCGATTCTGCCACCCTCGGGCGGG
>JAFYZI010000160.1 GCA_017548725.1 Bacteroidales bacterium | reverse complement strand
TCTTGTACTGGTCATCGTTAGTTTTGCAGGTCTCCTTGATGCGATCTGCACGCATCTTGGCCATATCCTCGGCGTTGAACTGAGGCATCTGGGCGAATGCGTTGATTGAAAGAACAAGGGCGAGAAGCCCGAAAAGCATTTTTTTCATATTACAATAATTGTGTTAAACGTTCTGGCTTATTAGACAATCGAAGTTACAAAAAGTAAAAAATAGTTGTAACGTTTTTTTGAGGAAGGCGGGTGAAAGCGGGGTGCTACTGCTGACGCTTCCACTCCTGGGGAGAGAGGCCGGTGGCAGTTTTGAAGCTGCGGAAGAAGGTGGTGTAGGATGAGAAGCCGGACTCGTCAGCCACCTCGTCGAGCAGCATGTCGGGATGTTCGCGCAGCAACTTCTTGGCGTAGTCGATGCGGTAGCGCGTTATCATCTTCGAGAAGCTTTCTCCCGACAGATTGTTCAGCAGGACGCTGACGTAGGTTTTGTTGGTGGCAAGTTCGGAAGCCACGTCGGTGATGCGAAGATTCTTGCGGCGGAAGAGCTCTTTCTCCTCGATGAGGGTCGAAATCTCCTCCACCAGGTTGCGGGGATCCTTGCTCTCCTCTGCCGCAGAAGGGACGCCGGATGCTTCAGGCTCCCGGCCCTTCCTTCGCAATGCACCAACAAACAGCAGCACTCCCACCCCAACGACGAGAATGCCAACCAACAGAGCCCAAAGAGGCAAACCCGCCTCCTGCATAGGCTCAGTGTGGAGCATAAATACCGTCGAATATGTCTTGAAAAAATCTCCCTCGACGGGAAATGTGCCTTTCTTCCACCCCGTTCCGCCTGCCAACACAAAACGGCCGCCCGGTAGGAGCCTGGCCAGATTGATTGGAATGTCGTCTGGCATTTCGGCGAAATAATATGTCGATGTCGCTTTGCCACCGTCGAGAGTAGCGTCGTAGCTGATGCGGGCCATGCAGATACGCTCGGTCTCGGGATCCATACCCTGCACCCATATGAGCCTGGAAGGACGGTCCACCTGAAGATGGAGCCACTCGATCGGGGTGCCGTCCGGTCCTTTCGCCGGAAGAGGCTCTGCCATCTCCAAAAGAGAGAATTCGCCGGAAGCTACCTTTATTATTGTACATTCGTTTCCGGAACGGATGCTCGCCGGGACCAGATAGGTATATTCGGCAATCTGAATGTCTTCCGGAAAGACGTAATAATTGCATATCGGCTCCCATTCTTCCAGTAGCGGGACAAACTCAGCTTCTCCGCCGAGATGGTCCACCCGGCCGGCAGGAGAATTACCCACAGTGTCCCAGGGGCCAAAAACGATGATGTCATCTTGCGAGGCCGGCAAGACAAAAGGCTCGGCCCAGCCTGGAGAGAGCGGGCCGCCCGGGGCGAAGCCACCTTCAGCCGACCAGAACTCATAGCTGTCCGGGGCATGCCAGTTGCCGACGATGACGACCTTGCCGTCCGGCAAAGTTACGGCCGAAGGCATGGCACGCTTGGCCGACATGATGCCGGCCGCGGAAAAGCTGTGGGAAGCCGGGTCGTAAATTTCCGCACCCCAGCTCTGCCCGATGCCGAAAGCCTCGGCGCTGCCGCCGCCAAGCAGAATAGAGCCGTCTTGCAACTGCGCAGCAAAGCCATTGAGATGCGGATAAAGCATCGGCACAGTATGCCAGACCCCGTCAACAAAATACTCTGCAGTCTCGATAGGCTTGAACCCTTCGGTGTGGCCGCCAAGCACCACAATCTCGTCGCCGATCACCACCGTCCGGTGATTCCCCCTCGGCTCATTCATATCCGGCAGCCGCTCCACCGTCATCCGCCGCCACAGCGTCCCATCTGCACCGGACACAACGCCCCCGCCGCTCCCCGCCCGAGAGCAGGAAACAGCCAGAAGCATTGCAATTACCGCGAATATATGGATCAGACGGTTCACTTTGTAAAGGTATCAAGTATTCGGCAGATATTCAACCTGATCGTCTCGTGCCTGTTGTCTTATTCCAAATCGCGCACCGGGCGGACGGAGCGACGGGTAGTTATCCAACCAAAGTCATCCGTTTGCATCAAACAACCCTCTTTACCACTACCACTAAAATAGATGCTATAATAACGCATCTCGCTGCTGGCAGTGTAACCAATTGTATTACTATAATAAGCGCCATCTACTCCTACCTCTTTGTAGGTTGGTGAAGCAGCATTGTTGGTAAAATAACCTGCAGCGGGTAAAAAGATAGCGCCGGCGACTTCCATCTTTTCCCATCCTGATATGCTGACGGTAGAGGTGTAATCCGACGGGGCGTTATATGTTCCCCCCGTGAAATCCGTTCCATCGGGATGAGAATAGTTGTCTGGGAATATAATTAGTCCTTTCGTGTCGCCAATCCTGGCCATTGTATATCGTGCATTGGCACTTAAAGAATTTGTAACGCTGCGGGTATTCAAAACATAACCCCACTCTGACTCTGAGGATGCACCTGCAGTCAACACACGCCACGGAGAAGGACAAGTGTAAGTGTATCCTGTCGAATACGAGAAAAGGTCGCGCTGAATATCAGTCTGTGATTCCCCAAAGTAATCATATTGATGGCTGGCAAATTGCCATGTCGATCCGTTGATCAGTTGCAGATTCCCGGGAGCAAAGACCACCTTACCTTTAGAACTTACTGAGAACGAAACCAGAGTGGCGGTGAGCTGACGACCACGTGCGCGACTGGCTGTGTAACCGCCAGCCTTGATATGGCGAGCGGCAGCCACTTTGGTGGAACTGCCAACAGGCGTGATATAGACATCATCATAATCACCTGTAGGTAAAGGTACATTGAG
>JAFYZI010000159.1 GCA_017548725.1 Bacteroidales bacterium | reverse complement strand
GAAAGCCCGCGCAGCCGTCCAGGCCGGCGCAGCCTGTCCAGCCTTCTCGTCCTACGCCGTCTTCTGCACCTTCCCGTCAGGCTTCCTATACTCCGACTCCGGGTTTCACCCCCGATCCCGTCGCCTCCCTCCGCGTCGGCCAGCGCGTCGAGCACGACCGCTTCGGCTTCGGTACCATTCTCTCCTTCGACGGTGACGGCGCCGGCATGAAAGCCATCGTCAAGTTCGAAGACGGCACCACCAAGACCCTTCTGCTGAAATTTGCAAAACTTCGAGTTGCCCGCGATTAATTGTGGCACGGTCTTTGCTTATTTCTTATCTCGAAGTTTATCATAGTTTTAGTTTAGGTCAGGGATAGGGTTGGTTCGCCATAACGGATCAGCCCTTTTCTTGTTTTATACCTGTTTTGCGCGTGTTTTGTAAAACGCTGATTATTATAGAAAAAAGCAAAGTCCTACCCCTCGATACGAAGGGTAGGACTTTTTGTTAATACCTGATTGTCAAGGAATAATAAAACACGCACCATTTTACTATATTTGTATCATGAAGCGAATCTGTATACTTATATCTTTAATCCTTCTGGCGGCGTGCGTGAGGGTGAGCGAGCCGGCGCCGTGCGGGCCGGTTCCGAGTGAGCGGCAGCTGCGCTGGCACGAGATGGAGCGCTATGTCTTCATCCATTTCACTACGAACACCTTCACCGATCTTGAGTGGGGCTACGGCAACGAGAGCGAGCAAATCTTCAATCCGACGGCCTGCGACCCTCGCCAGTGGGCGGACATAGTCAGCCGCGCCGGATTCAAGGGAATAGTCCTGACCGCGAAGCATCACGACGGTTTCTGTCTCTGGGACACGAAGTATACCGAGCACAACATAATGAACTCCCCCTATGGGCGCGACCTTGTCCGCGAGGTGAGCGATGCCTGCCGCGAGTACGGCCTGAAGTTCGGCGTCTACCTTTCCCCCTGGGACCGCAACCATCCCGACTACAGCACTCCGGCATATATCGACTACTACCGCAACCAGCTCACAGAGCTGCTGACCAACTACGGCGACATCTTCGAGGTGTGGTTCGACGGTGCGAACGGCGGTGACGGCTGGTACGGCGGGGCGGACGAACGCCGTACCATCGACAATCTGACATACTACGAATGGCCGGTGACATGGGAGATAGTCCGTGAACTGCAGCCGCAGGCCGTGATGTTCTCCGACGGCGGCCCCGACTGCCGCTGGGTTGGCAACGAGGCTGGATATGCTGGCGAGACCAACTGGTGCACGCTCAACAAGGCTGAGTTCGCACCCGGACATGCCGATACATACGCCCTGAACCATGGTCAGGAGGATGGCACCAACTGGCTGCCGGCCGAAGTGGACGTCTCGATCCGTCCGGGCTGGTTCTATCACCAGCGTGAAGACGGCCGCGTCAAGAGCGTGGACCAGCTGATGGACATATACTATAAATCTATAGGTAGGGGCGGCAACCTCATCCTCAACGTGCCGCCGGACCGCAGAGGTCTCTTCCACCCCATAGATTCCGCAAACCTCATCGAGTTCGGCAAGGCCATCGATAAAGAATTTGCCCACAACTATGCTGAAGAAGCGCGTTTCGAAGCCACTAACGTGCGCGGCAAATCCCGTCGCTTCGCCGCTTCGCAGGTCGCCGGCAGCGGCTATTGGGCCACAGACGACAGCGTCACCGAAGCTACTCTGACCGCCAGCTTCCGCAGACCAGTTACGCTTAGCAAGGTCGTGCTGCAGGAGCACATCGCCCTTGGCCAGAGGGTGCAGACCTTCACCGTCGAAGCCCTTATAGACGGCCAGTGGCAGCTCATCGACAGCCAGACCACCATCGGCCACAAACGCATATTAAGATTTGACCCGGTGACAACAACTGCCATCCGGGTCAATATCACGGCCTCAAAGGCCTGCATCGCGCTCGACAACGTCGGGCTCTACTAATAAGTAATTACATCTTATACTGCACGGCGGCGTGCTCGATGGGCAGCGCTGTCTTGTAGCTTTGGATGTAGCGGTTGAAGCCTTCCACGTCGACAGGGTCGGGTGCAATCTGGGTGCCTGTGTTGCCGGCGAACACCACGTTGTCGAGGTAATCCGGCAGGCTCAGTCCGTTGGGATTGTTCACCATGAAGCCGGCGAGCAGGGCGATGCCCCAAGCTCCGCCTTCGCCAGCCGTCTCCATCACTGAGATAGGCGAGTTCAGGGCGGCAGCCAGCATCTTCTGGCCCACCTTCGGCGTAGTGAAGTAACCTCCGTGACCCATGATGCGGTCGACCTTGACCTGCTCCTCGTTGAAGAGGATGTCGTTGCCTATCTTCAGCACACCGATGGCTCCGTAGAGCTGGGCGCGCATGAAGTTCGCAAGCGAGAACTTGTCATTGGCTGAGCGAACGAAGAGAGGACGGCCGTCCATCAGGCCGGTGACAGGCTCGCCGGAGATATAGTTGTAGGCCATCAGCCCGCCGCAGTCGCCGTCGCCGTTGAGGGCTGCGTTGAAGAGCGTAGTGTAGAGGGCGTTGGTATCCTGCTTCACTCCGAGCAGCTCCTGATACTCCTTGAAGATATTCACCCACGCGTTGATTTCGCTGGTGCAGTTGTTACAGTGCACCATCGCAACTAGCGAACCGTCGGGGGTGGTCACCATATCCAGCACTTCGTAAGGCTTGGTCAGCGGCTTCTCCAGCACAATCATAGAGAATGAGCTGGTGCCGGCGCTGACATTGCCGGTGCGCTGGCGGACAGCATTAGTGGCGGCCATGCCGGTGCCTGCGTCACCCTCGGGAGGGCATACGGGCACGCCGGCCTGCAGGTGTCCGCTCACGTCGAGCAGCTTAGCTCCCTCGGGAGTGAGGGCGCCCGCATTCTCGCCGGCCACGAGGACCTTCGGCAGGATATCCAGCAGTTTCCACTTGAAGCCGCGCGGCTCGACGAGCTTGTCGAACTTGGCGACCATCGTCGCGTCGTATGTCTTGGTGAAAGGATCTACGGGGATCATACCCGAAGCATCGCCCACTCCCAGCACCTTCTCGCCTGTCAACTTCCAGTGGATATAGCCGGCGAGCGTAGTGAGGAAATCGATCTTTGAAACGTGCTCTTCACCGTCGATGATGGCTTCATAAAGGTGGCTGATGCTCCAGCGCAGAGGGATGTTGTAGTTGAAGAGCTCAGAGAGCTCGGCAGCCGCCTTGCTGGTGTTGGTGTTGCGCCATGTGCGGAACGGCACCATGATCTCGCCTTTCTTGTCGAAGGGCATGTAGCCGTGCATCATGGCGGAGAAACCGATCGCAGCAAGCGACTTGATCTCGCAGTGGTAGTCGGCCTTCACGTTCTTGCGCAGGTCGGCGTAGCAGTCCTGCAAACCGGCCCAGATAGCCTCGATGCTGTAGGTCCACAGACCGTCGACGAGCTGGTTTTCCCAGGTATGGGAGCCCTGGGCGATGGGCTTGTTGTCGGGGTCGATAAGGACAGCCTTTATGCGGGTGGAGCCAAACTCGATGCCGAGGATGGCCTTGCCTTCTTTGATTATTTGCTCTGCAGTCATAATCTGGAAATTACTTCAGCGCCTTGTTGAGCATAAAATAAACCTCGTTGTTGCGGAGATTCTGCTTGAAGTCGGCAATGTTTGTCTGCTTGTTGATGCGGACATACTCGATGCCGGTCATCTCGGCGAAGTCATCCCAGTACTCCTCGTCGATGTCGTATGAGAAGGCGCTGTGGTGAGTACCGCCGGCCAGGATCCATGCGCCTGCACCGATCTCGAAGGTAGGCTGGGGAATCCAGAGGGCGCTGGCCACGGGCAGGTGAGGCATGGGCTTCGGCTTGATGCACTCTACAGTCTGAGAAATCAGGCGGAAGCGGTTGCCGAGATCCACGATGGTAGCCTTGATGCCGGGGCCTGTCTTGGATGTGAACACCAGACGGGCGGTCTGCTGCTTGCGGATACCGATGCCGAGGAAGTGAACTTCAAGCTTCGGCTTGTCCTCCACTGCGATGAGCGGGCAGATCTCGAGCATGTGGCTCTGAAGGCATGAAGAACGGTCGCCGTCAAAGTTGAGGGTGTAGTCCTCAAGGAATGAGCAACCTGTAGGCATGCCCTGCTGGATAACCCAGAGGGTACGCACGAGGCATGCGGTCTTCCAGTCACCTTCCGCGCCGAAACCGTAACCTTCAGCCATGAGCCTCTGTGAAGCCAGGCCGGGGATCTGGTCGAAGCCGCAGAAATCCGGAGCATTGATGTCGGCGTCGCCGAGGTCGTCAAAGTTGGTAGTGAAAGCAGTGGCGCCTTCATCCTTCAGCACGCGGCGCAGGGCGATTTCAGCTTTGGCGCTGTTCTTCACCTTCTCCCAGTATACTTCCGGACCGCTCTCGTCTATCTTGATTTCATAGAGCTTCTTGTATTCCTCCACGAGGGCGTCGGCCTCTGCGTCGGTCACCTTCTTGTAATACTCCATCAGGGAGCTTACAGGATAGTAATCTACATGGTAGCCGAGACGCTGCTCGAACTCCACACGGTCGCCGTCGGTAACGGCCACGTTGTTCATGTTCATACCGAACATCAGGCAGCGTACGTTGTGAGCGTCACGCACACCGGCAGCCACGCGGGCCCATACGGCAATCTTCTTCTGGACGTCTTCGTTCTTCCAGTAGCCGCATACCACCTTGCGGGGGATGCGCATGCGGGTGCAGATATGGCCGAACTCGATGTCGCCGTGGGCGCTCTGGTTGAGGTTCATGAAGTCCATGTCGATGGAACTCCAGGGGATTTCTGCATTATACTGGGTGTGGAAATGGAGCAGAGGTTTCTGCAGCTGCTGCAGACCCTTGATCCACATCTTGGCGGGTGAGAATGTGTGCATCCAGGTGATGATACCGATGCATTTCTCATCGTTGTTGGCTGCGAGCATCACAGCCTCGACTTCCTTGGAACTGTTGGCAGTGCCCTTGTAAACGATCTTGACAGGGATGTTGCCGGAGGCGTTGAGCCCCTCGACCATTTCTTTTGAGTGTCCGTCTACCTGAACCACGGCGTCGCCTCCGTAAAGGAGCTGTGCGCCGGTGACGAACCAGACTTCATAGTTGTTAAAAAGCATACGTGTATATTTTTAGTTATCAGATATCGTCCTGTTTCTACAAATTTAGTTAAATTTGCCTATTACGTAAATTATTCATCCGAAATTAACTGTTATGGCTTCATTAGACTGGATAGTGATTGCGCTATTTGTCGCAGCTATGGTCTGGATTATCATGTCGGTAGTCCGCAAGAAAAAAGACAATTCATCTGATTATTTCCTGAGCGGCCGCGATGCCACATGGATCGCCATCGGAGCGTCCATCTTCGCGTCGAACATCGGTTCCGAGCACCTCATCGGCCTCGCCGGCAGCGGTGCTTCGAGCGGTCTTGCTATGGCTCACTGGGAGATCCAGGGCTGGATGATCTTGATCCTGGCCTGGGTATTCGTGCCCTTCTACGAGCGAAGCATGGTCTACACCATGCCTGAGTTCCTCGAGAAGCGCTACAACCGCAGCTCCCGCAAGATATTGACTTACATTTCCCTCATCAGCTACGTGCTCACCAAGGTGGCCGTTACCGTTTATGCCGGCGGCCTTGTGTTCCAGCAGGTGTTCGGCATCGAGAGCATAAATATCTTCGGAGCGAACGTCGACTTCTTCTGGGTAGCTGCCATCGGTCTGGTGATTCTTACAGCTATTTATACAGTCATCGGAGGTATGGAGTCCGTGCTGAAGACTTCAGTGCTGCAGACTCCCATCCTGCTGCTGGGTTCCATCGTGATCCTCATCCTCGGATTCAAGGAGCTTGGCGGCTGGCAGAACATGCTTGACCTCTGCAACGTCACTCCCGCATACGAAGGCGCCCAGGGTTCTATGTCCCACCTGATGAGGCCTATCAGCGACCCTCAGTATCCCTGGCTCGGAGCTCTGCTCGGCTCGGCAATCATCGGTTTCTGGTACTGGTGCACCGACCAGTTCATCGTCCAGAGGGTTCTTTCCGGCCGTGACCAGAAGCAGGCCCGCAGGGGTGCCATCTTCGGAGCTTATCTGAAGCTGTTGCCCGTGTTCCTCTTCCTCATCCCCGGTATGATCGCTTTCGCGCTTGCCCGCGGCGCTGCCACCGGAGCTCTCGATTCTGAGCTCGGCCGCCAGCTCGCCCCGGTTCTCAGCAACGGCGACGTGGCCTTCCCGCTGCTGGTTGCCAAACTCCTGCCCGCCGGCTTCAAGGGAGTCGTTGTCTGCGGTATCCTCGCAGCCCTGATGAGCTCTCTGGCCTCGCTGTTCAACTCTTCAGCTATGCTGTACACCATCGACGTATACAAGCCCAAACATCCCGAGGCATCTGAGCAGAAACTCGTGAAAGTGGGCCGTGTCGCCACCATCATAATCGTAACCCTCGGCATCCTCTGGATCCCCGTGATGAAGAGCATCGGAGACGTGCTCTACCTCTACCTGCAGGACGTCCAGTCAGTGCTGGCTCCCGGTATCGCCGCTGCCTTCCTGATGGGTGTATGCTGGAAGAAAGCCACTCCTAAGGGCGGCCAGTGGGCATTGATCACAGGTCTGGTAATCGGTCTGGTCCGTCTCGGCGCCAAGGTAATCTACACCACCGCATGGGGCGAGGGTCTCGGCTCAAGCCTGTTCCGCACCGTATTCTACGATTTCAACTGGCTCTTCTTCTGCGGCTGCATGCTGGTTGTCTGCCTGCTAGTCTGCATCATCGTCAGCCTCAGCACCAAACCGAAGCCCGAAGAGGAAATCAGAGGTCTCGTGTTCGGCACCGCCACTGCAGAGCAGAAGGCTGTCACCCGCCGCAGTTGGAACGGCTGGGATATCTTCCACACCTGCGTAATCCTCGGCTTCACCATTGCATTCTACATTTATTTCTGGTAGCATGTTAGAGTCTCTCAAACAGGAAGTGTTCGAGGCCAACCTGAGCCTCGTCACCCACGGGCTGGTAATCTTCACCTGGGGTAATGTCAGCGCTATCGACCGCGCCAGCGGCCTGGTAGTCATCAAACCCTCCGGTGTGGAATATGACGTCATGAAAGCTTCCGACATGGTGGTGGTGGACCTCGATGGAAAGGTGGTGGAAGGCGACCTGCGTCCCTCTTCCGACACCCCGACCCACGTGGCTCTCTACAAGGCTTTCCCCAACATCGGCGGAGTGGTCCACACCCATTCTACCTACGCCACCGCCTGGGCTCAGGCCGGCCGTGACCTCCCCAATATAGGCACCACCCATGCCGACTATTTCCACGACGACATCCCCTGCACCCGCGACATGAAGAAATCAGAAGTCTTCGGCGAGTACGAGAAGGAGACCGGCAATGTGATAATCGAACGTTTCGAAGGGCTGAACCCCGACGACACTCCGGCTGTCCTGGTGAAGAACCACGGCCCCTTCGCATGGGGCACCGACGCCGCCAACGCAGTGCACAACGCAGTAGTGCTGGAGCAGGTCGCCAAGATGGCTTTCATCTCATCGGCCCTGCAGCTCAGCACCCTCGACGTGGTGACCCATGTTCCTTCGATGAACAAGCACCTTATCGAGAAGCACTACAGCCGCAAGCACGGCCCCGGAGCTTATTATGGACAAAAGAAATAGAAACCAGATATGAAAAAGACTTTATTCGTTTTGATGGCCGCAGTCGTTGTCATTGCTGCCAGCTGCACCGGCAAGAAGGCTGCAGATTCTCTCAAAGTCGATCCCGCACTGTTCGAGGCTGTTATAGACGGCAAGGACGTGCATCTTTACACTGCTGAAAACGCCAACGGCATGATCGTCCAGTTCACCAACTACGGCGCCCGCGTAGTCAGCATCATCGTGCCTGACAAGAACGGCGAGCCCAAGGATGTCATCTGGGGCTTCGACTCTATCGAAGGTTATCTTACCGGCGACGCATTCTCAGGTCCTGTAGTGGGCCGTTACGGCAACCGTATCGCTGCCGGAGCGTTCACTCTGGACGGAGTTACATATCAGGTAGACCAGAACGAGAACGGCAACCACCTGCACGGCGGCAAGAAAGGTATCTATGCAGTGGTATGGGACTGCAAGCAGTACAAGAACGACAAGGGCGAGCCTGTAGTCGAGATGACTTACAATTCTCCCGACGGCGAGATGGGATATCCCGGCAACATGAAGATTACTGTGATCTACACCGTCAAGAACGACAACTCTCTGGCCATCACCCACAAGGCTGTAACCGACAAGGCCTGCCCGGTGAACCTGACCTTCCACCCGTACATCAACCTGCACGGCACCAGCGAAGTCAGCTCGAACAGCCACATCCTCTATATCGATGCTGACTCCTTCACTGCCACCGACCGCGCCCTCATCCCTACGGGCGAGCTGACTCCGGTCGCAGGCACCGCCATGGACTTCAATACTCCCACCGAGGTGGGCAGCAGGCCTGACAGAAGCGTAGAGGCTATCGATATCGCCAACGGCGGCTACGACCAGAACTTCGTCCTGAACCACCCGGGCGACATGAGCAAGCCCTGCGCCACCATGTACGAGCCGGCCACCGGCATCTTCATGGAGATCTTCACCGACCAGCCCGGCCTGCAGTTCTACTCTGGCCCTGCAATGAACGGCACGGATGTTGGTAAACGTGGTGACGTGCACCATCGTTTCAGCGGCATAGCCCTTGAGACCCAGAAGTTCCCTGACGCTCCTAACCATCCTGAATTCCCTAACACTATCCTCCGCCCCGGCGAGGAATATGTCCACAACGCCATTTATAAATTCTCTACCAAATAAAAACCCGCGATGAAAAGATTTCTTTGGACCATTGCCTTCTTCTTTGTAGCCTTGCCTGCGCTTGCGCAGAATTCCGAGGCGGTGCCGTTCAATGGACTTCTCGTTGATATGACCGGCAAAGGCATCAAAAATGTCAAGGTCGAGGTAAAGAATACGAACCGTTACACCCGCACAGACAAGAAAGGTCGTTTCGGACTGACCAATATCACCCCTCAGGACACTCTGGTATTCACCATCAAGAAACTTACCCATGAAGTTGAGGTGGGCGACGCCAAGAGTCTGAGGATAGTCATGGCTTCAGAGAACACCGACGATTGGAGTGCATCTCAGGATGACGAGCTCGTGGATTTCGGATTCATGTATGTCAAGAGACGTGAATACACCGGAGGTGCATCCGGCTTGACGGAGGAGAACCTGCAAGGTTTCACCAATCTGGCAGAAGCTCTCAACGCCCTTGTGCCCAACGTTAACGTCAGCTCTGACGGCAGCGTGAACATCCGCGGCCAGAAGTCTCTGATGGCTTCCAACAATGCTCTGATACTGCTCAACAACCAGGAGATCGGTTCGGTGCTGGATGTAAACATTTATGACGTCAAAAGCGTCGAGATATTGAAAGACGGCGAAGGCTTCGGCTCGCGCGGAGCCAACGGAGTAGTCGTCATAAGGACCAAGTAAATTCCGTTTATGACAAGATTGATGCCGGCATTGCTGCTGTCGCTT
>JAFYZI010000158.1 GCA_017548725.1 Bacteroidales bacterium | reverse complement strand
TTCGTAGAGTACCAGCAGGTGCCTATGGATGTTCAGGAGAAGCTCCTCAAGGCTTACGAAGAGGAAGAGAAAGACGAGTAACAGTGCGTTTCAAGCAGTTCTCGGTGGACGACAGCCGGTGTGCGATGAAAGTCGGCACCGACGGGATCCTTCTGGGAGCCTGGGTTTCCTGCGAAGGGGCCGGCAAGCTGCTTGACATTGGCACAGGATCGGGACTGATCGCCCTCATGGCGGCGCAGAGATGTGCAGCCGGGGGCGATCGCCGTTTTCATATAACTGCTATCGACATCGACGCTGAAGCGGCCGGGCAGGCGGCGGAGAATTTTGCGGCTTCGCCCTGGGCGGAGCAGCTTTCCGCGCTGCCGATGAGCCTGGCAGATTTCGTGGCTGCGGGCCATGCCGGGCAGTTCGATGTCATAGTCTGCAATCCACCTTATTATATAACAGGTAAGAGCATCATCCCGGCGGGGGCTCAGCGCACCGCGGCCCGCAGGGATGCCGACCTCAGCCTTGACGACGTGCTGGAGGCTGCCGCAACGCTGCTGGCGCCTTCCGGACGCCTGGCGCTCATCCTGCCCACGGCCCGCGAGGCGGATCTCCTGGCTGCATGCGAGAAGGCCGGCCTGGGAATCGTCCGCCGCTGCCTGGTCCGCACCACTCCCCGCAAAGCCCCGTCACGCCTTCTCGTGGAGATTTCTTGGGGTAGGTCCTCTGGAACTGTCGGGACCTACACCGCTGAAAGTATCCAGGAGCCAGATTCGCGGGGTAGGTCTGGCACTTCTGACGGGACCTACCCCAAAACAGGCCGGGACCTACCCCAGGACGGGAAGGAATATCTCACAATTGGAAGCGAGGAGTTTAAGACTCTGACAGGGGATTTTTACCTCTAGCAATGGCATCGTAATCGGCGAGGACCTGACGCACACGGTCCGTCTCGGAACCGCCGAGCACCTTCAGCCTGTTGAAAGCATTCTCAGCGATGCGCTTCATCTCCTCCGGATGGTCCAGCAGCCGGGCTGCCTTGTGCACCAGCTCCTCCTTGCTGCGGAAATATACGCAGCACTCATCCTCCGGCCACAACTTGTCCATATCTTCAGTGTACTCGCTGAGCATCACCGTCTTCGTCACCGGCAGCTCGAAGCAGCGGCGGGTGTAAGTGTCGCTGTTGATGCGGGAGAAGAACACCAGAGCCACCTGCACCCGGTTCAGCACCGCATTGTACTGATCTCCGAGTGCCGGACCGAAATAAATGTTCTCCAGGTCGCCCCAGAGCGGCGAATTCTGCCAGCTCAGCGCATCCCCGTAAAGCTCGAACGGCAGTCCGGCGTCCAGCAGCGCCTTGATCATGGCGTCGCGGCCGTCGTCCTCCCAATGTCCCACGAAGGCCAGCGGGATGTCCTTTTCGCAGGCCATGGGGAAATTGCGGGTCTCGGTGTAATACGGCAGCAGCACCTTCACATTGTGAATGCCCAGGGTAGCGAAGTCCGCCACGTTCTTGCGGCGGAAGACATAGTTCATCTTGCAGTATTTCGCGGCGGCGATGTAGAACGATGAATTGTGCTTGTCGTTGCGTCGCACGAAAGGGTCGTCGTTTTCGTATGAGAACACTGTCGTCTTGCGGCTGATCTCCTGCACTGCCGAAGGGTGGAAGAAATAGCAGTGGTACATGAACACCAGGTCGGGCTTGAACTCCCGCACCCGCTCCTTCAGGGCGTGGTCGGCGACATTGATGGACGAGCCCACCAGCCAGTGGTGCTTCACCTTCTCGATGGTGCCGCCCAGGAAGCCTTTTGCCACGAAGTCCTCGGTGTCGATTTTCTCCACCTCATGGCCCAGCCTGCGGAAGGCGTCGTAGAAGGCCTTCGCGTACATCTCGAATCTGAAGCTGCCGACAACCAGTATTTTCATCGTTTTACGTTTTCAAGGTTGATCCAGTCGCCGAAAGTGTATTCCCATTTTTCGGGATAGAAGTGGTCGAAGCCGCTCCAGTGGTAGAAGGTGTATTCTCCGAAATATATCTTGCCATCGAGGTTGTAGAGGTCCATTCTCACGTGCGGGAAGCCCTGCGCCAGCGTCTCGGCGATCTCCACCATCTTCTCGTAGTTCTTCGGCTTTGCGGGCGGCACGGCAGCGTTGTCATGGTTGTCGTGCATGTCCAGATGGTTGAAGTCGCGGTCGTAGAAGTCGAATTTGGTGTGGCCGCTCTGGCGGTCGGTGGCTACGAACATGGCTTTGCAGACGCCGTCGAAGCAGAAGAATTTGTAGTCGGTCAGCTCGCCGGTCCTGGCATCCACCAGGTAGGGCTCCGCGATGATGCGGTGCTTCAGCCCACGGTAGGGCCATTCGCGGGACTCCCAGAAGAAGTTGCGCTTCATCGACTGGGCCAGGACGTCGGGGCATTTGGTGAGGTCCACGGCGCTGCGGTCGGTGACGATGAATGTGCCGCCGCTGTCGTGGGTGCATTTCAGCACGAACTGAGCGGGCAGGCTGTCGAAATCGATGTCTTCCCAGCGGTCCCACACGCCGAGGGTGGGGATGAGATATTCCTCGCCGATGATACCTGCCACATGGGCCTTCACGTCGGCCTTGTCCACCAGCGTGGGATAGATCGGCTGGCGGTCGTGCAGCTTCAGCCAGTGCAGCTTTTCGTTGTACGTCCGGGGATTCTTCCAGTTCAGCTTGCGGTCGAACTTCCACCGGTAATACAAGCTGTTGAAGGCCTTGTCAGACAGCAGATGGTCCGCATGCAGCCTCCACGACGTCACTATTATATATTTACTGAGTTTGGCCAGTATGCTCATTTCGACTTAATCTTTTTAAAAGGAAGATACAATGCATGCACGATCTTTCCGATGAAATTGTACTGGAATCCCCAGTTCTTCATGGCGGCTGGGTAGAAGACATTCTCAATCTCGGGGTCGGCAGCGACGGGGCTGCGTCGCACATCCGGCAGCCGGTCCGCAAACGGATACTCGATATAATGCCCGAAATACTTCATCCACTTATTATAATTGGTACCCCCGTCCATCCCCGCATTATGCACCAGCGTCCGCGTCGGCGTCAGACAGAGCCCGTGGCGCTTGTGGACCTCCACATTCCAGCAGATGTCCCACATCGGGTCCGGCTTGTCCAGCCCCTTCAGGATGGGAAACGTGCCGTGGTACTGCAGCGCATCGATCTCCGCCTCGCTCATCCCCTCCAGCGCCTCCGCCCTCGACCGGTAATGCCGGAAATACTGCCAGCGGTCGGCCCATGTGGCCCAGCCCCAGATCTGCGCATGCGGGCTGAAATATACATCCCCCTTCTGAGGGATGTTCAGCTGCGTGTGGCCGCCCGCCATCATCACCTCCTTGCAGTCTTCATATTCCTCCAGCGCATCATTCATGAACTGCAGGAAGAAAGGCGAAGTGACGATGTCGTCCTCCACCACGATTACCCGGCCGCTGCGGTCCAGGACCTCGCTGATACCCGAAGTGATGTTCTTGTTCAGCCCGAAATTCTTCGGCCGCTCCACCACATGCACCTCCTTGAAGCCCCCTTCGGCCTCCAAAGAGTGCAGCCACATCCGCACCGCAGCCACCGCCGGGGCGTCCTGCGCATTGCGGGCCGCATCGCTGAAAGCATACAGCTCGGTCTGCGCAGCACCGCCATTCTCCTTCAGAGCCGCGATGGTCGCCATAGCCGTGTCCAGCCTTGCGTAGCAGAAAAAAGCCACAGGTGCGTATTTCATCTCAGAGTGCATCATTGCATCATGGTAAAGATACGATTTTTGCCGCAAAACTCGTAACTTTGTTAGCTCGGTCAGCGCTATGGCACATTTACTGCACGCAAGCCCGCTGACCACCGAAAGTACGACAATGGCAGAAGACAAGCAGATTCTGGAGCTATACCGCAGCGGAGAGCGCAACCAGGCGTTCAACCTGCTGGTGCGGCAGTACGGCGAACAGCTCTACTGGCACATCCGCAAGCTTGTCGCCAGCCACGAAGACGCCAACGACCTTCTTCAGAATACCTACGTCAAAGCCTGGAACGCCCTCGACAGCTTCCGCGAAGACAGCAAGCTCTACACCTGGCTCTACCGCATCGCCACCAACGAAGTGCTGACCTTCCTCAACCGCAAGAAGATAATAGGCTTCCTCTCCATCAACAGCAACGAAGCTGCCTTCGAACGCCGGCTGGCCGCCGACGAGAACTTCAACGGCACCAAAGTCCAGCTCTCCCTGCAGAAAGCCGTGAACAAACTTCCCCCCAAACAGAAGGTGGTTTTCTCGCTGCGTTACTGGGAAGAGATGAAATATGAAGACATGGCAGAAGTGCTGGATACCTCCCCGGGAGCCCTCAAAGCCTCATATCACCATGCCTACCAGAAGGTGGTCGATTATTTGAAAAAAGATTTAGACATAGGAGATTAAACCTTTCAAAATACTGTTAGTCTAAAAAAGCGACATGACAAACAACAAGGACATATTAGAAAGAGAAGAATTCAGGCAGAACCCCTTTACGGCGCCTGAAGGTTACTTCGCATCGCTGGAAGACCAGCTCCGCGACAAGGTGCTCGGCACCGGGAAGCGCCCCGTCGGTCTCGTTGGCGTGCTGAAGCCGGCCCTCATGATGGTGTGCTCGTTCGCCGTCATCATCGGTCTGGGCTACGGAGTCCTTTCTCTCACCAATTCCATCGGCTCGGGTCAGCCTCAGATGAGCGCTTACGACGCTGTAGCCGACGCAGTGGAGAATTTCGACTCGGCAATGTTTGAATACCTCGACGAATACGACCTCGACGGTTATATGGCTCAGTTCACTCCGTCTGAAGAAGACATCATGCGCTACTTCGCCACCTCTTCGACAGACGCCGCTCTTTACGACTATCTCGCATCACTTTAATCAGGTATCATGAAAAGGTTTACAGCAATTTCAATCTCACTGTGCGTACTGTCTCTGACTGCATTTGCGCAGTGGATGCCGCAGAGAGACTCGGACGAGGCCCGCAAGCAGGGCGCCGACCGCATCAACGCTGCGAAAGTTGCTTTCTTTACGCAACAGCTCGATCTGACAGTTGACGAGGCCCAGAAATTCTGGCCCGTGTACAACGAATATAACAAGGAAGTTGACGCAGCTCGCGACGAACTCCGCAAGGCCAATATGACCATGAACAACCCCGAGAAGAAGGCAGACGAACTCAGGGCGGCCCTCAAGTCATATTCCGACTCCCAGAAGAAAGAAGCTCAGCTCACTGAGCAGTATATCAACAAGCTGCTGAAAATCCTTCCCGTGGAGAAAGTGGCAAAGGTGTTCACCGCTGAAGAATTGTTCCGCATGCAGCTGCTTTATCAATTCCGTCAGGGCGGTGGTCCCGGCGCTCCCGGTACTCCCGGCGCTCCCGGCAGCAACCACGGAGGCAATCAGGGAGGCAATCAGGGCGGAAGCAACAACAACCAGAACGGCGGCCGCCGCTGGGCTCCCTGGCAGCAGCAACAGCAGCAGTCTCAGCCTCAAAGCTCGAAATAGTTTTTCATAAGTATAATTAAGTGAAAACCACCGGCTCTCTCGCGAGGACCGGTGGTTTTTCTTTGAAGGCGCGGAAAGGCACTGCTACTTCAGCATAGCCTTTACCTGCTCGTAGACATTGGCGGCGGTGAAGCCGAGCTTCTCGTCGAGCACCTTGTAAGGAGCAGAGAAGCCGAATGAGCTCAGTCCCCATACCTTTCCACCGGCGCCTACCAGACCTTCGAGAGTAACAGGCAGACCTGCGGTCATACCGAATTTCTTCTTGTTGCCCGGGAGGATGCTGCGCTGGTAAGCCTTGCTCTGGCTGCGGAACAGACCTTCTGAAGGCACGCTGACGATGCGGCACTTGATGCCGTCGGCACGCAGGAGCTCTGCACCTGCAACGAGGGTTGAAACCTCAGAACCTGAAGCAAGGAGGATCACGTCGTAGTCGGCGTCAGAACCAGCCACTACATAAGCGCCCTTGGCAGCCTGGCTGTAATCGTTGCCGGCCGGGAGGGTCTTGATGTTCTGGCGGCTGAAGATGAGGCCGGTAGGAGAGGTGGTGTTCTCCATGGCGAGCTTCCATGCCTGGGTGGTCTCGTCGCTGTCGGCGGGACGCAGCACGAGCATTGAATTCTTGCCCTTGTGGGTTTTGAGTTTTTCCATCAGACGGATCTGCGCCTCCTGCTCGACAGGCTCGTGGGTAGGGCCGTCTTCGCCGACGCGGAATGCATCGTGGGTCCAGATGAACTTCACGGGAACTTCCATGAGAGCTGCCATGCGGACAGCAGGTTTCATGTAGTCTGAGAATACGAAGAATGTACCGCAAGCCGGGATGACACCGCCGTGCAGAGCCATACCGATGCAGCAGCAAGCCATTGTGAGCTCAGCCACACCTGCCTGGAAGAATGCGCCGCTGAAGTCGCCCTTCACCATGCTGGTAGTATGTTTCAGGAAACCGTCGGTCTTGTCGGAGTTGCTCAGGTCGGCACTTGCGCAGATCATGTTGGGAACCTGCTGGGCCAGCTGGCTGAGCACTGCTGCAGAGGCGCTGCGGGTAGCGTCGTCGGGTTTCTGCTCTACCTTGCTCCAGTCGATAACCGGAGCTTTGCCGCTGAACCAGTCTTTGAGCAGGGCGGCCTTCTCCGGGTTGGCCTTTGCCCAGGCAGCCTTGCGGGCATACTTGGCGTCCATGATCTTGCGGAGCTGTTTTGCACGGTCGGCATAGAGCTTCTTGACCTCAGGGAAGATCTGGAAAGGATTCTCCGGGTCGCCGCCGAGTGCCTTGATGGTGTTGACATAAGCGTCGCCGCCCAGAGGGGCGCCGTGGGTCTTGCAGTTGCGCTCGTAGCTTGTGCCGTCGGCCTTCAGGGCACCCTTACCCATGATGCACTTGCCGATGATGAGGGTCGGCTTGCCGTTCGGGTTCTGGGCCATGGTCAGCGCGCCGCGGATCTGAGATACGCAGTTGCCGTTGATTTCATATACGTTCCAGCCCCATGCGCGGTACTTCGCTGCAGTGTCCTCAGAGGTCACGGCCTTGGTCTCGGTAGAAAGCTGGATGTCGTTAGAGTCGTAGAACATGATGAGGTTGTCCAGACCCAGCGTGCCGGCGATGCGGCCTGCGCCCTGGCTGATCTCCTCTTGGATTCCGCCGTCAGAGATGTAAGCGTAGATCTTGTGGTTCATCACCTCTTCGCCTAGGATGGCTGCGAGGTGCTTCTCTGCGATGGCTGCGCCCACTGCGAACACATGTCCCTGGCCGAGAGGGCCGGAGGTGTTCTCAATGCCGCGAACTACA
>JAFYZI010000157.1 GCA_017548725.1 Bacteroidales bacterium | reverse complement strand
TGTCTTTGACATCAGAGGCCTGCAGGTGGGCCGGGACTATCACGCCTACTTCGACTCCACCGGCAATCTGGCTTTCCTGGTTTATGAGATCACAGACCGCAAGAGCGTGGTCTTCTCGCTGCAGGATACTCTCGGGGCTGCCATCATGGAGAAAGACATGGACGTGAACACGAGATACACCGAGGTCGAGATCCAGAACTCGCTCTGGGCCGACGTGCAGGCTGCGGGCGCTTCGCCTCTGCTGGCCTTGAAGCTTTCGGACATCTATGCGTGGACCATCAATTTCTTCGGGCTGCAGAAGGGCGATTCCTTCAAGGCAGTCTATGATGAATACGAGTGCGACGGCAAGTTCGTGGATATCGGCGAGATATATTACGTAGCCTTCAACCATGCCGGCAAGGTTTACGAATCATATTACTATGACGACGGTAAGGAAGGCGGCGACAAATACTGGAACGAAAACGGAGAGAGCCTGCGCAAGGCCTTCCTCAAGGCTCCGCTCAAATACTCCCGCATCAGTTCGGGCTTCTCATACGCCCGCAGGCATCCCATAACCCATCAGGTGAGGGCGCATACCGGAGTGGACTACGCAGCGCCGATGGGAACTCCTGTCATGTCGATCGGAGACGGCGTGGTGACTTCCGTAGGATATGAGGGCGGCGGCGGCAACACCGTCCGCATCACCCACAACTCAGTCTACAAGACAGCTTACCTGCATCTCTCCAAATACGGCCCCGGCATCAAGGCCGGCACCAGAGTGTCACAGGGCCAGGTAATCGGTTATGTCGGTTCCACCGGCAGTTCCACCGGCCCGCACCTCGACTTCCGCGTATGGAAGAACGGCACGCCCATCAATCCTCTGACTATGGACTCGCCTCCGGCAGACCCCGTGCCTGCCGACAAGATGCCTGAATTCGAGGCCGCCAAGGCGCAGGCTCTTGGAAAAAAGGATTCTATAGAAATATACAGGCTTTACGAACAGCTGGTCGTCGATCCTCTCAGGCCAGTTTCCGAATGACGCTCAGTCCGTCCCGGACGGGCAGTATGAAGACTTCCACCCTCGGGTCTGCGGCCACCATGTCGTTGAATGCCGCTATGCCTCTGGTCTGGGCGTCCTGCGGCATAGGCTCCTGAAGCACCTTGCCGTCCCAAAGCACATTGTCGGCCAGTATCAGCCCTCCCGGTACAACCTTGTCGAAGACCAGATTGTAATAATCGGGATATTCTCTTTTGTTGGCGTCGATATACACCAGGTCGAAGCGGCAGTCCAGAGTCGGAATTATTTCCTTCGCATCTCCGAAATGCAGCTGCACCTTGCCGTCTATTCCGGCCTTGCCGTAGCCTTCGCGGATGAGGTCTTCCAGTTCATCGTTGATTTCTATGGCGTGGATTGTGCCGCCCTCGGCAAGACCTTCAGCCAGACAGATGGTGGAATAGCCCGTGAAGACGCCCAGCTCAAGGATGTTCGCCGGCCTTGCCAGCCTTGAAATCATCGCCAGCAGGCTGCCCACTTCGTGCCCGCTGAGCATCCGGGCGTGGTTGGTGCGCAGATGGGTCTGCCTCTCGAGCCACTGCAGGGCCTCGGACGCCGGAGTAGAATGTGTCTTCAGGTATTCTTTCTCTGTCATCGGTATATCAGGAATGAGAGTTTGTCTTCTGCAAAGATGTCATTGGCGACGGCTTGGAGGTCTTCGGCGGTAAGAGCCTCAACGCGGGTACGCACCTGGGCGTCGCTCATATAGTCGCCGAAATTCAGCATGCTGCGGCCGATGGCAAGAGCCTGTGCCTCTCCGTTCTCTGACGAGATGGCGTTCTGGGCGAGCATCTGCTTCTTGGCGTAGCGCAGCGCCGTGCTGCTAAGGGGTGTGGAGCGCACCTTGGCGAGCTCGCGCAGGACCAGCTGGATGCATTTGTCGACATTCTCCTTCTCGCAGCCGAAATAGATCAGCGCACAGCCGGTCTTCGAATATGGAGTGTATGAAGCTTCGATATTGTATACCAGGGCATTGCGCTCCCTGAGCAGGCTGTTCAGCCGGGAGTTGCACGAAGGGCCGCCGAGGATGTTCATCAGCAGCACGAGGGCGACGCGCCGGCTGTCGTAGAGCGAATAGGCCGGGGCGCCTATGATGCAGTTGCTCTGGTGGTGCTTCTTGTTCTCGTCCCTGCGGAACACGTTGACTTTGACATCGGGAGCGACCACGGGCCGGGCTTCGGTGCAGTCAGGAGCGTATTTGAGCATGTGCTTCTCCACTGCGTCGGCAATCTTGCCGGACTCGAAATCTCCTACCACGGTGAAGCTCATGTTGCAGGGCACGAAGCAGGCCTTTGTGAATTCATGCAGGTCGGCCGAAGTGATGCGCTTGAGAGTCTTAGCTGTGCCTAGGATGTGGCGCGAAATGGGGCTGCCTTCGAAGAGGAATTTCTCGAAGTCGTCGAAGATATAGTCGGAAGGGGAGTCCTTGTAGAGATTGATCTCGTCGACCACCACGCTCTTTTCTTTCTCCAGCTCCTTGGGGGCGAACACGGAGTCGAAAGCCAGCTCGAACAGCAGGTCGATAGCCTTCAGGACGTCCTCCTTCAGGGTGGTGGAGTAGAGCACTATCTCTTCCTTGGTAGTGTAGGCGTTCAGCTCGCCTCCGAGCCTCTCGAGCCTGTCGTTGATAGAGCTGGAACTGCGGCGGGAAGTGCCTTTGAACAGCATGTGTTCGGTGAGGTGGGCCAGCCCTCCGAGGGCCTCCGGCTCGACCGAAGTGCCGCAGCGGATGCTCAGCGCACAGTATGCCACCTGGGAGTTGCTATGCTTCAGAGCGAAGCGCAATCCGTTCGAAAAAGTCCTTATATCCTTGGCGTCACTTTTTACCATAGTGACGGCAAAAATAGCACAAAAGTTCTTATATTTGTCATTATGCCGCAGTTCATCGTATCAGCCAGAAAATACCGTCCCTCCAGTTTCGGAGGCCTTATCGGACAGGACAATATTGCCCGCACTCTTAAGAATTCCATCTTGACCGGGCAGCTTGCCCACTCATACCTGTTCTGCGGGCCCCGCGGAGTGGGCAAGACCAGTACGGCCCGCATCTTCGCCAAGACCATCACCTGCATGAACCCCGGGCCCGACATGGAGCCCTGCGGAGAGTGCGAGTCGTGCCGTTCGTTCGCCGAAGGCCGCTCTTACTGCATACACGAGCTGGACGCCGCCAGCAACAACTCCGTCGACGACATCCGCAACCTCACCGAGCAGGTGCGCATCCCGCCGCAGATAGGCCGCTACAGCGTCTACATCATAGACGAGGTGCACATGCTCAGCCAGGCCGCCTTCAACGCCTTCCTCAAGACTCTCGAGGAGCCGCCGGCACACGCCATCTTCATCCTGGCTACCACGGAGAAGCACAAGATCCTTCCGACCATCCTGAGCCGCTGCCAGACTTACGACTTCAACCGTATCTCGGTGGCTGACATGGTGCGCAACATGAAAGACATCGCCGCTGCGGAGAACATCACCATCAGCGACGACGCCCTGCACATCATAGCCCAGAAGGCCGACGGCGCCATGCGCGACGCCCTGACGCTTTTCGACCAGACGGTGGCGTTCTGCGGCAACGACATTACCTACGACATGGTGATCAAGAACCTTAACGTCCTTGATTACGAATACTATTTCAAACTTACAGATTACTTCCTGGCCGGCGACTATCCTGCATGCCTGCTGCTCTTCGACGAGATCCTCTCGAAGGGCTTCAATTCGCTGCATTTCATCTCCGGCCTGAGTTCCCACTTCAGGGACATGATAGTATGCTGCAACAAAGCTTCGCGCGTGCTTGCCGAGCTTGCGCCCACCATCGTGGCCCGCTACGACGAGTACAGCCGCAAGTGCAGCATCAAGTTCCTCTACGAGGCCCTGGGCATCACCACCGCCTGCGAAGCGGCTTACAAGGCCAGCGGCAACGGCCGTCTGCTGATAGAGTTCGCGCTGATGAAGCTCTGCGCCCTCCGCGGAGAGCTTCCTTCCGGGGACCTGCAAGGCGCCGCCGCTCCTGCTGCCGCTCCGGTTTCAGCTCCGGTTGCTGCCCCTGCCGCAGCTCCTGTTGCAGCGGCCCCCGCCCCTGAGGCTCCGAAACCTGCACAGGCTGCCGCCCCTGCATCGGAGGAGAAGAGCTCTGCATCTATCTCCAACCTTCTGAAGAAGGCGATGCAGACCGCCAAGGCCCCGGCTGAAGAGCCGGAGCAGGTGATAGAGCTTGTGGAGAGCGCTCCGGCGGAGGTCAGTGAAGAAACGCTGGCCGACGCATGGAAGAAAGTGACTGACAACGTTTCCAATCCCCGTGTCCGCTCCGGCCTGACCAAGTTCAGCCCGGTTTACGACAAGGACAGCAACACCGTCACCCAGTATGTGCTGAATTCAGCCCAGAAGGAATGGATCGAGAAGAATCTGCTGGTCCAGCTGCAGGCCGACCTGCAGAAGGAGCTCGGCATCAAGGAGGTTGCCCTGAAGGTCGACATCAAGGACGAAGCCTCTGCCGACGAGCCCCGCAAGCCGTATACCACCCGCGAAATAGCGCAGGACATGCGCTCCCGCAACAAGGACCTGTCCCAGATGGAGATCGACCTGGACCTGGAAATCAAATAACGGACATCACCAATGAAACTTTTCTGTACAAACCTTGTCAAGAAATACGGCATCAGGACCGTAGTGAAGGGCGTTTCGATAGAGGTCGAACAAGGCGAGATCGTGGGTCTGCTCGGTCCCAACGGAGCCGGCAAGACCACCAGTTTCTACATGATATCGGGTCTTATCAAGCCCAACGAAGGCCGCATCTTCCTCGACGAGGAGGAGATAACCACGCTGCCTATGTACAAGCGAGCCCAGAAAGGCCTCGGCTATCTGGCGCAGGAAGCTTCCGTATTCAGGAAGATGAGTGTCGAGAACAACATCATGTCGGTAATGGAGTTCGGCGACATGACCCGCGACCAGCGCAAAGAGAGGCTCGAGGAGCTGCTCGACGAGTTCGGACTCCAGAAAGTGCGCAAGAGCCTCGGTATCCAGTTGTCCGGCGGTGAGCGCAGGCGCTGCGAGATCGCGAGGTGCCTCGCCATCGACCCGAAGTTCATACTGCTTGACGAGCCGTTCGCCGGCGTCGACCCCATAGCTGTGGAGGATATCCAGCACATCATCGCCAATCTCAAGACCAAGAACATCGGCATCATCATCACCGACCACAACGTCCACGAGACTCTGGCCATCACCGACCGCGCATATCTGCTCTACGACGGCTCGATCCTCGAGAGCGGCACTCCGGAGCAGCTGGCCAACAACCCCGAGGTGCGCCGCAAGTATCTGGGCCAGAACTTCGAGCTGCGCAAGGCGGTGCTCCATAAACGACCAAACCAACAAAGCAACTGATACTATGAAAAAACTTCTTCAGGAATTCAAGACCTTCGCAATGAAGGGCAATGTAGTCGACATGGCAGTCGGTGTTATCATCGGCGGCGCGTTCGGCAAGATCGTGTCATCCCTCGTAGCGGATATTTTCATGCCGCTGATCGGCCTGCTTGTAGGCGGAGTTGATTTCACTCAGTGGAAAATCGTCCTCGCCCAGGCCAATGAGGCAGCAGGCAAGGCTGAGGTAGCCATCACCTATGGCAACTTCATCCAGGTAGTGCTTGACTTCATCATCCTCGCATGGGTGATCTTCCTTGTCATCAAGGGCATCAACAAGCTCAACGCAAAGAAAGAAAAGGAAGCAGAGAAGCCTGCAGAGCCGGCTCCCACTCCCGAAGATATCCTTCTTCTCCGCGAAATCCGCGATTCTCTCAAGAAGTAATTCTTACTTTCGCAATTTAAGGACGGTAACCGTACGTGACGGCAGATATAGCTTCACGTACGACTTACCGTCACTTTTTGTTGTGACGTGACTGACGTTCTCGTCGATGCGTCCGAAACCTCCGAATTCCTCCCGGTCGCTGCTGAACAGCACGTCCCAGGTGCCTTCGGGGGCTTCTATCCTGTAGTCGGTGAATGATTTCTCAGGGTTGAAATTGAAGGCGAACATGCACTCTCCGCGCGTGAAGCAGAGGACTTTGTCGGCTTCATGGGCGAGGTAGCAGTAGTGCGGCTTGGATAGCAGCTTCTCGCTTGCGAAGAGGTGAATCATCTCCGCGTCGAAATCGTTGAGCCCCTTGAAGCGCAGGTTGTCGTCCTTGATGAGGCTCCACTGCCTGCGGGCGTGTTTGTATGACCATCCGTTGCCTTCCCTCGGGAAGTCTATCCACTCGGGCTGGCCGTATTCGTTGCCCATGAAGGTGAGGTATCCGTTGCCGGCGGTGGCCAGAGTCACGAGCCTTATCATCTTGTGCAGGGCGATGCCGCGGTCCACAATGAGATTCTGGGACTGCTTGTCCATGCAGAAATACATCTCCTTGTCGATGAGGCGGAAGATGATGGTTTTGTCGCCCACCAGGGCCTGGTCGTGGCACTCGGCGTAGCTGATGGTCTTCTCGTCGGCGCGCTTGTTGGTGAGTTCGTACCAGAGGCCTCCCATGCTCCAGTCCCAGTCGCTGAGCTCCTTGATCCACTTGATCCACATGTCCGGGACTCCCATGCTCATGCGGTAGCCGAAGCCCACGCCGCCGATTGCGAGAGGTGCGGCAAGCCCGGCCATGCCGGACATGTCTTCGGCGATGGTGATGGCGTCCTTGAAGACTTCCTTCGTTATTATGTTGGCCAGGGCGAGGTAGGTGACGGCGTCTTCGTCCACTCCGCCGTCGAAATAGCTGCCGTAACCGCTGAAGTCGCGGCCGAGGCCGTGGTCGAAATAGAGCATGCTGGTGACGCCGTCGAAGCGGAAGCCGTCAAGCCGGTATTCCTCCATCCAGAACTTGCAGTTCGAAAGCAGGAAGAATTTAGTCTCGTTCTTGCCGTAGTCGAAACAGCGGCTGTTCCATGCCGGATGCTCTCCCTTGGGACCGTCGTGGAAATATGTTGTCAGCGAGCCGTCCAGGCGGCTGAGGCCTTCCACCTCGTTCTTCACGGCGTGGGAATGCACGAGGTCCATCACCACTGCGATATTGTTCTTGTGGGCCTCGTCCACCAGCCTCTTGAACTCCTCCGGAGTGCCGAAGCGGCTGCTCAGGGCGAAGAAGTTCGACACCTGGTAGCCGAATGAGCCGTAGTAGGGGTGCTCCTGCAGGGCCATTATCTGGATGGTGTTGTAGCCCAGCTCGATGACATGGGGCAGGACGTTGCGGCGGAACTCGTCGAAGGTGGCGACCTTCTCCTCCTCCGAACTCATGCCTATGTGGACTTCGTAGATGAGGGGATTGTCGACCTTGACATGCTTGCGGTGTTTCCAGCGGTAGGGCTTCTCGGGGTCCCATACCTCCGCGGTGAAGATCTTGGTCTCCGGGTCCTGGATGCAGCGGTATGCGTAGGCGGGCAGCCTTTCGCCGCCGCCGGCAGGCCACTCCACGAACCATTTGAACTTGTCGCCGTGATGGATTTCATCGACCGGCACCAGGAGCTCCCAGTTGCCGCCGCCGACAGGTTTCATCTCATAATCCGGACTCTTGCGCCAGCCGTTGAAGTCGCCTATGACATAGATGCGGTTGGCGTTGGGGGCCCACTCGCGGAAAGCCCAGAAGGCGCCCTCCTTGTGGAGGCCGTAATAGAGGTGGTTGTTGACAGCGTCGTAGAGCTTGCGGTGGTCGCCCTTAATGCTGTCCCTGGCGGCCATGATCCTGTCATGGCGCGCATCTATAGCTTCGCGGTACGGCTCCAGCCACGGGTCGGTGTCGTAAATCTTGCTAATCTTCCTGCCCATTGATTATCTTGTTTATGTCGTCTTCACTTTTCTTGAGGCAATCCTTGCAGTATCTGGCCAGTTCGCTGGCCTTCTTGACGTCGTCTGTAAGGGTTGTAAGGTCGCGCTTGGGATCTTCAATACTCTCGACAAGCTTCTGAAGCTCTTCGAGGGCCTGTTTATACGTGAGCTTTTCCTTCATGGTTATGGCATGTTTACATTTTTCACTTCGCAGTCAGCCTTGCCGTCTTTAAAAATAACCGTGATGCCGTCTCCGGCCGTCAGCTGGCAGGCTGAGTCAACTTTCTGCCCTTTTTTCAAGGGAATGGCAAATCCCTTCTCGAGTATGCTCATGGGGTTGAGGGCGGACAGTCTCAACTCGAGCAGTTCTATCTTGTGGCTCTCCGCATGCAGGCGGCCGGTGGCGGAATTGGCGGCCCGCAGCAACAGCATATCGATGCGCCCCTGGGCGACCTGAAGGTCGGAAAGGATACCTGCGGCAGCCCTGGACAGGAGCATCTCCACGGCGCGCCTTTCTCTCTGAATCCTCAGCAGGACGCTGCCGGTGGCGCGGGAAAGGAGCCTGTCGACGGTGGTTACGGCCTCGGCCCGTTTGCCTTTCAGCGCCATGAGCATCCTGGTAGCCAGAGAGTCTACCAGCTGCTCCTCGGCGGCGAAGATGTCCACGAAATAATCGGCCAGCGCAGTGGGGGTCTTGAGGTAGGTATGGGCGATAAAGTCTGCCACATGAGTGTCTCTCTCATGGCCGATCGCGGTGAGCACCGGCAGCGGATACTGCGCTATGTTGACGGCCAGGTCATAGTCGTCGAAACATGCCAGGTCGAAGTTGCTGCCGCCGCCCCTGATGATGAGCACTGCGTCGAAATCGCCGCTCCGCTCTGCAATCCTGTCCAGGGCTGCGATTATTCCGGCCGGAGCCTCGGCGCCCTGCATGGGGGCCTGGAAAAGTTCGGTGCGGAACTTATATCCGAAGCCGTTGTTGTGGAGGTGGTTCATGAAGTCGCCGTAGCCCGCGGCAGTCTCGGCCGAGATGACGGCGAAGCGCCTGGGCAGAGCGGGCAGGGGCAGGGTGCGGTTCATGTCCATCATGCCTTCCCTCTCCAGCCTGTCGAGGATCTTCTGCCTCTCGAGAGCCGTGCTGCCCACCGTGTAGTTGGGGTCGATGTTGGAAACTATCAGGGACAGGCCGTAGAGCAGGGAATACTGCACTCTGATCTGCAGCAGCACCTTCATGCCGGCCTGCAGCTTTTCGCCGGTGGCAGTCTCGAAATAGGGGCGGAGGACACGGAAGGTGGAGGCCCAGATGATGGCCTGCGCCTTGGCGACGATGTTGGACGTAGCTTCGTCTTTCTCGACCAGGGTGAGGTAACAGTGGCCGCTGGCGTTGACGCTGATGTCCCATATCTCGGCACGCACCCACAGCTGACGGGCAAAGTTGTCCTCCAGGCTCTCCTTGATGAGTTCCTGAAGCATCAGAAGGTCTATCTGTCCGTTGCCTGCCATTATCCACAGCGCTTTCTACAAAGTTAATTAAAAGCCTGACTTTTATTTTACTCTTTCGGTTGATTCTGCTATCTTTGCCAGTGACCTAAAACACGCCAGAAACGTCATGAAGATCGCCGAGGCAAAGTTCGTAGCAAGTTGCAGCTCAGTCGCTGACAAGCCTAAGCTAGCACTGCCTGAATTCGCCTTCATAGGCCGCTCGAACGTAGGCAAATCTTCTCTCATCAACTGCCTCACCGGCTGCAAGGGCCTCGCCCATACTTCTGCCAAGCCTGGCAAGACGCTAAGCATAAATCATTTCATCGTAAACGACAGCTGGTACATCGTGGACCTGCCCGGTTACGGCTATGCAAGGGTGTCGAAAGATACCAGGGCCAAGATTGAAGGCATGATCGACGACTACGTCCTGAACAGCCCCGACATGATGCTGCTTTTCGTGCTGCTGGACAGCCGTCACGACCTGCTCAAGAACGACCTGGATTTCCTCATCAAGCTTGGCAACGAAGGGGTTCCCTTCTCAATCGTGTTCACCAAGTGCGACAAACTCGGCAAGGTGGCACTTGCCGCGCAGGTCGAGAAGAACAAACAGGCCCTGCTGGAATACTGGGAGACCCTTCCCCCCGTATTCACGACGTCCACCCTCGACGGCAGCGGGAGGGAAGATATCCTGGACTACATAGACGAAGTCTTGAAAAACATAAAAAAACAACAATAAAATGGAACATTACGAAGATCATCAGATGAAAATCTTTTCCGGCAGGAGCACACGCTATCTTGCTGAAAAAATGGCTGCCAGCCTTAACATGGAGCTTGGAAAGTCAGAAGTAGTTGTTTTCTCAGATGGTGAATTTCAGCCGGCGTACATCGAGAGTGTACGTGGCGCAACCGTGTTCATCGTGCAGTCGACCTTCCCGCCCGTAGAGAACCTCTTCGAGCTGCTGCTCATGATCGACGCCGCCCGCAGGGCTTCGGCCTACAGGGTAATCGCCGTAATCCCTTATTTCGGCTGGGCAAGGCAGGACCGCAAGGACCGCCCGAGAGTGTCTATCGGAGCCAAGATGGTGGCCAACCTGCTCCACGCTGCAGGCTGCGACCGCGTCATGACTGCTGACCTCCACGCGGACCAGATCCAGGGCTTCTTCGATGTGCCTGTGGACCATATCTACGCCAGTTCCATTTTCATCCCCTACCTGAGAAGTCTCCAGCTCGAGAACTTGTCGATAGCGTCTCCCGACATGGGCGGCGCAAAGCGCGCCAACGCATACGCGCGGATCCTGGGCACTCCCATGATCATCTGTCACAAGTCCCGCGAGAAGCCCAACGTAGTCGGCTCTATGACCGCCATCGGTGACGTGGAAGGCCGCAACGTGGTAATCGTGGACGACATGGTCGACACTGCCGGCACGATCACCAAGTGCGCCGACATGCTGCTGGACAAAGGCGCTCTCAGCGTCCGCGCCATCGCTACCCACCCCGTGCTCTCAGGCACAGCCTATGAGCGTATCAACAACTCGGCAATCAAGGAGTTCATCGTTACCGACACGCTCCCTCTGCGCAAGGACGAGGACACCGACCTGTCGAAGTTCACCGTCCTGTCGGTAGCTCCCATCTTCGCCGACATCATGGAGAAAGTCTTCCTGAACCAGCCCATCAGCGACACCTTCGTATACTAATATGCTGTTCTATCCTGAGATATCAATTGAGTCTGTTTATGACCTGCTGCTCGGCAAGATCAGGGCATATTTCGAGTCTGCGCACCAGACCAGGGCCGTGGTCGGCCTTTCAGGCGGAATGGACTCCGCCCTTGTCGCCGCCCTGGCGGTAGACGCCCTCGGGGCCGACAATGTGCATGGCATCCTGATGCCCTCGGCCTTCTCCACCCTCCATTCAGTGAAAGATTCTGTGGATCTGGCGGAGCGTCTGGGCATGAGCTATGACATAGTCCCCATCAAAGATATCTACGACCAGTATGTGAAGCAGCTCGACAGCTACTTTGCAGACGTAGAGTGGCATGTGGCCCTTGAGAACATCCAGGCCCGCATCAGGGGCACCCTGCTGATGGCATACTCCAACCGTTACGGCGCCCTGGTGCTCAACACTTCCAACAAGAGCGAGCTGTCGGTAGGCTACGGTACCCTGTACGGCGACCTCGCCGGAGCGGTAATGGTCATCGGCGATCTCTACAAGCTGCAGGTATATGAGCTTGCGGACTATATCAACCGGGACTGCGAGCGCATCCCGGCGTCCATAATCCACAAAGCCCCCTCTGCAGAGCTCCGTCCCGGCCAGAAAGACAGCGACAGCCTGCCGCCCTACGAGGAGCTCGACCCCGTGCTTCACGAGATCAACGACAAAGGCCTGAACCTCGAAGAGATCGTAGCGTCAGGGACTGACAAGGCTCTGGTGGAGCGTGTCGTCCGTCTGCGCAACGGCGCCGCTTTCAAGGTGATGCAGGTTCCTCCGGTATTCACTGTAGCCGGCAAGCCGCTGCTCCCTGAATTCAAATGTCTTTAAAATGAAAGTTTTTCTCCTGGCTGTAGCAATAGTAGGCCTGTGCGTCTTCGGGATGTGCTTCAACATCATATTCCGTAAGAACGGGCAGTTCCCTGACGGGGAGATTTCCCGCAACAAGGAGCTGCGCAAGCGGGGCATTGTCTGCGCCAAGGAAGAAGAGCTCCGCCTGTGGGGCAAGCACCACGGCAAAAAGAATCCTACCTGTGCAGACCTGGGATGTACATCCTGCGGCGGCTGCAAGGTAGGAGTCTGATATCTTCGTTATTTTCTAGAGAGCTTTCCTGATGATCGGCTCGAGGCTGGCCACGTCGTAGACGTCCTTTGCGAGGATTTCGCCTTCACGTCCTATCACGAACATGGTAGGGATCTGTTCGATGTTGTAAGCTACGATAGAGGGCGAGTTGACGCCCTTGCCGTCGTTCACGCTTATCCACGGAAGCTTCTGGGAGCGGACGGTCGAGGCCCATAAAGGCTTGTCGACGTCGAGAGACACCTGATATACTTCCAGACCTTTGTCGTGGTATTTCTCATAGAGAGTAGTAAGCTCCTGGTTGAAAAGCTTGTGCTCAGTCTGGCCGATGCTCCAGAACGAAAGGATTATGACATTGCCGTCAAGCTCGAGGAGGGAGTGGGTCTTGCCGTTTATGTCGTTCATCTTTATGTCGGGGAAAGACTGCAGGGTGAGGTCTTCGAGCCTTGAATCCAGGGCGGCGAGGTTTTCGCGGCGGGTTATCTCATCTTTGAGGGCAAGCACGAACTCGCTGTTGGGATAGACAGTAGCCAGGGAATCGTAAATGCTCCTGAAGACAAGCACGTCGGTGCTTTCGTTGAACAGGGGCAGCTCGTCGTTGAATTTCTGGAAGAGAGTGGTGGCGGCAGTGATTGAGCGGGGATTGCTCATAATATGCTTCAGCATGTCTCTCTTGTGGTTGATGTATATCCTGCTGAGCTTGATGTTCAGATCGTCAGCATTTTCGTCGAGGGCTGCAGCCATGGCGGCGGCAGCTTTGGCGAAAGCGTCGTCCACATATTTCAGATGCTCGCTTTCGGCGGAGCCTTCAACGGAGTAGTTGCCGAGGGTGTCGGCCTTTACTGTCACTACGTCGCCGTTATGGAGCACCATGCCTGCCAGCTTGACGTCGTTCCGGTAGAGATAGTAGAAGCCCGGATTGTCGTTGAGCAGCGATACCTTGTAGCTGAAATTGCCGTCGGCGTCAGTCTTTATGGTGTCGACTACAGAGAGCTTGTTGAACTGGAGCTTCTCGAAGACGACTGCGTCGCGGTCGAGGCCGGCGATGTTGCCTTTTACAGTAGCTGAGTATTTGGTGCAGGACACTGCGGCCATAAGGACCGCTGCAGCCAGCAATGTGTTTTTCAGGATAGATTTCATACGGCAGCTGCGATTTTCTGGGCTATTTCCTGGAACTCTTCCGGAGTCAGGCTGAGCTTCTTGTTGCGGAAGTTGAGGTCTCCTTCTTTCTGGAGGGGCACCAGATGGATATGTGCGTGGGGCACTTCCATACCGAGGACTGCAACGCCTACGCGCTTGCAGGGGATGGCGGTCTTAATGCCGGCGGCAACCTTCTTCGCGAAAGCCCAGAGGCCTTCGTAGGTGGCGTCGTCAAGGTCGAAGATATAGTCGACTTCTTTCTTGGGGATTACAAGAGTGTGCCCTTTCGCAAGGGGGTTGATGTCGAGGAATGCGTAGTAGTTTTCGTCTTCGGCTATTTTATAAGACGGGATCTGCCCTGCGGCGATCATTGAGAAAATAGTTGCCATTTTACAGTGTGATGTCTAAAATTTCGAACTGGAGGACACCTGAGGGAACGGTAACGTCCACAACCTCGCCTTTCTTGCGGCCCATGAGAGCCTTGCCGATAGGAGTGGCTGCGGCGAGCTTGCCTTCCTTGAAGTTGGCTTCGCTCTCGCCGACGAGCTGATATTCCACGACGGCGCCTGTCTTGACATTCTTGATCTTGACCTTGGTGAGCATCTGGACGCTGTCAGTGTTGAGACGCGACTCGTCGATGACGCGGGCGTTGGCTATCGAGTCCTGGAGTTTGGTTATCTTGAGTTCGAGCATACCCTGAGCTTCACGGGCGGCATCATATTCTGCATTCTCTGAGAGGTCTCCCTTGTCTCTGGCTTCTGCAATGGCCCTTGAAATGACCGGACGCTGGGCGAGGAGAGCGTCGAGCTCGGCTTTCAAATCGTCCAGGCCTTTTTGAGTAAGATAGTGAATCTGTGACATGTAATGACAAAAATTAAAAAGAATCCCGAAAAACGGGACCCTTTTGTTAAATCGGAACCAAAGTTAATAAAAAAATCGAGAATACGATTCTAAAACTTGGGTTTAAGTATTTCTGAGTATATAATCATCTTCTCCGGGTCGAGGTCCAGCTCCTTGCCGGCCGGCTTGCTTTCCTGACGGACTTCAGTCGCGGTGGTGGTGCGGGGTACGTCTTCTCCGTAGTAAGTGTTGTCCTGCGGCGCCTTGGCCTGCTCAGGAACCTTGAAATCGACATCCTTGAAGTCTTGGACGGGAGGGATATGAGTGCGCCTTGCCGCAGCACGCCTCTTGCGGTCTTGTTCGCTTATGACGATCGACACGACCATGAAAGCCAGGAAAACGAAGAAAAATACACCCATATAGCTTTATTTCAATATTTCATTTGCTTCTGCCGCGTCCTTGAGCAGTTGCTCGCGCAGCAGCTCCATCGAGCCGAAACGCTGCTCGTCACGGATGAACTCCACGAACCTGACGGTGAGGTCCAGGCCGTAGATGTCGTCCTCGAAATCCAGCAGGTGGGTCTCGACGGTCAGCCCGCGCCCGTCTTCGGTAGTGGGGCGGTAGCCTATGTTGCAGACGCCTTTGTAGGTCTTGCCTTCCACTGTGGCCCATACTGCGTAAACTCCGTTGTAAGGGATGAGCTTCAGCGGGTCGTAAAGACTCATGTTGGCAGTCCTGAACCCTATCTGACGGCCTTTTCCACAGCCCGGGACGACTACTCCCTTCAGAGTGTACTCGTACCCGAGCAGTGCATTGGCCCGTTCGATACCTCCGGTCTCGATAAGATTCCGGATGTAAGTGCTGCTGATAGTGTTGTATGAGTCGCTGATCGCTCCGACGCGCACAGCCTTGATGCCGCATTTCCTGGCGATCCTGACTATGTCGTCGCTGCCGGTCTTCTTGCAGCCCAGCCTGTGGTCATAACCGACTATCAGCGTAGAGACGCCGAACTTAGCTATGAGGAAGTCGCGGATGAACTCCTCGGCGGTCATCTTGCTGAACTCCCGGGTGAAATCCACCACATGGACTTCATCCACGCCGAGAGCCTTGAGCCGTTCTTCCTTTTCTTCGAGGGAATTGAGCAGGCGCAGCTTGCCGGCATCCTGCCTCAGGATGCTCCTGGGGTGCGGCCAGAAGGTGATGACGGCGCTGGTGGCGCCCTCAGCTTTCGCCGTGGCGCACAGAAGCTCTATCACCTTGGCATGGCCCAGGTGGACTCCATCGAAGAAACCTGTTGCGGCTACAACCATTTTACAAGTTCAAAGTCCTGGCGGTGAGGTAATTTATCATTCTTGGCATACATGCGGGATGCAATCTCGCAGCTGCCTGTGCTTTCGGGAGTTACGTTGACCTGATAGGTGGCGATGCCGTCCTTGCACTCGGCGAGCTGATATTCGTGGATTTCCCTGATATGGTAGTTGCCACGGACATCCTGCTCGGCGATGACAACTTCGAAGCCGATGTCTTCAGGATCTACGTCTCCGAGGTTGACTACAATCTTGGAGAATCTTTCCTGACCGAGTACCATAGGAGTTGCGAGAGCTTCGCTCCTCATGTTCTGGATGATCTCGATGCTGTTCCACTCGCGGCGCATGTCCTTCTTCCAGAGTGCAATCTCGCGGGCCTGTTGGAAGTCGTCCTTGCCAAGCTCTGCGGTGCGTTTTGCCAGAGGGATGTAATACTGCCTGAGGTAGTCTTCCATCATCCTGTTGGTGGTGAAGTTGCAGGCCACGTCGCTGATGGTGTTCTTGATGGTCGCGATCCAGTCGGTAGATATGCCGTTGTTGTCCTTGTCGTAGAACTGAGGCGCAATCTCAGACTCGATGATGTTGTAGATGGTGGCTGAGTCGAGCTCGTCCTGGAAGTCCTGGTTGACATAGGTGCGCTCCATAGGAAGGGCCCAGCCAGCACCGGGCTGATAACCTTCAACCCACCATCCGTCGAGCACGCTGAAGTGCATGACACCGTTCATCACGGCTTTCTCGCCGCTGGTGCCGGAAGCCTCCTGAGGACGGGTAGGGTTGTTCATCCAGACATCCACGCCCTGCACGAGCAGCTTGGCGATTGAGATGTCGTAGTTCGGGATGAACACCACCTTGCCGATGAACTGCGGCATCTTCGAAATCTCGATGATGCGCTTGATGAGGTCCTGACCTGCACGGTCGGCCGGGTGGGCCTTGCCTGCGAAGAGGAACTGGACGGGGTGTTTCGGGTCGTTGATTATCTGGTCCAGACGGTCAAGGTTGCGGAAGAGCAGGGTGGCGCGCTTGTAAGTGGCGAAGCGGCGGGCGAATCCGATGGTGAGGATGTCGTCCCTGAGGGTCTTCTTTATCTTGACGATCTGCTGAGGTGAATAATGCGCGGTAGCCGAGGTGTCGGACAGAACCTGTTTTACGGCCTCGATGAGCCTGCGGCGCAGCAGGTTGCGGGTCCTCCATATAACCTCGTCCGGAACGTTGCGGATGCCGCCGAAGCAAGATTTGTCGTAGTGGTGGGTCTGGAATTCGTCGCCGAACACTCTTGCATGGATCTTCTTCCACTCCGGAGCTGTCCAGGTAGGGTAGTGGACGCCGTTGGTGACATAGCTTACATGCAGCTCCTCGGGCAGATAACCCGGCCACATGTTGGACAGTATCTTCTGGCTTACCTTGCCGTGCAGCCAGCTTACACCGTTGACTTCCTGAGAAAGGTTGGCGGCGAGGATACTCATCGAGAATTTCTCGCCCGGGTCGCCGGCGTTGATCTTTCCGAGCTGCATGAATGCAGTCCAGTCGCATTTGAGGTAATCGGTAACCTGGGACAGGTATACGCGGAGCATATCCTCGGTGAAGGCGTCGTGACCTGCGGGAACAGGGGTGTGGGTGGTGAACAGGGATGAGCTGCGCACCATCTCCAGAGCCTCCAGATAGGTGAGGTTGTCGTTGTTCACATATTCGCGCATGCGCTCGATGCCCATGAAGGCGGCGTGGCCTTCGTTGCAATGATAAACCTCTGTATTGATGCCGAGAGCTCTCAGGGCCCTTACTCCGCCCATGCCGAGCAGGATTTCCTGTTTCAAACGGTTCTCCCAGTCTCCACCGTAGAGCTGATGGGTCACGCGGCGGTCTTCCTCGTGGTTGTCCTCGAAGTCGGTGTCGAGAAGGATGAGGTCGGTACGGCCCACTTCAGCCTTCCAGAGCCTTGCATACATCGTACGGCCCGGGAAAGCGAGGCTGACGGTAACCCATTTGCCGTCCTTGTCGCGGATCGGGGTTACGGGAGCCTTCGAGAAGTCCTGGGGCTCGTAGGTGCTGACCTGGTCGCCCTGGGCAGAGAGTTTCTGGGTGAAATAGCCGAACTTGTAGAGCAGGCCGACAGCAGTCATGTTGACTTTCATGTCGCTGGCTTCCTTGAGGTAGTCGCCTGCAAGTATGCCGAGGCCTCCTGAATATATTTTCAGCGAAGTGTCGATGCCGTATTCCATGCAGAAATATGAGATCGACGGTCCCTGCCTGTTTTCCTTCTCCTTCATGTATGCGCTGAAATTGGCGTATACAGCATCCAGACGGGCGAGGAACTCTTCGTTGTTAGAAAGTTCTTTGTATTTTGAAAACTTGATGCGGTCGAGCAGATCAAGCGGATTGCCTTTGGAATCTTTCCAGATCTTGCTGTCGATAGATTCGAAAAGGTCTATAGCATCCTGATTCCAGCACCACCACAGGTTCTTTGCAAGTTCTTCCAGGGGTCTCAGACGTTCCGGAAGCTGCCTTGTGATGATTATTCTGGTCCATGAGGGGGTGTTTGTAGCCATCTTTGTATATGAATTTGCTGATTCTTCCCTGAATACAGGGGTCTTTCCATACCTGGCTATGACTTTCTCTATAGCCAGCGCGTATGCTTCTTTGTAATAAGTTATGTTGTTCTGCCAGAGGGCTGTCTTTGAGATCTCCCTGGCATTGTCGCGGTATGCGGCAAATTGTTTTTCGTCGAGAGACGCAATTTCTTTTATGCGCTTGCAGACGCCGTCCACAACCTGGTTGTAGTTGCCGTCGGTGCGTTTGATGACGCATATTCCTTTGCCGGCCTTGTCGGCGGGGCAATGGTCGTCGACCCATAATCCGAAACCTGAAGTGGTAGTCGTCGCAGTCGGGACCATGAAGGCCAGGGACTCGAGAGGAGTATAACCCCAGGGCTCGTAATATGACGGGAATACGGACAAGTCCATTCCGGCCAGCAGCTCATAGTATCTCATGTTGAATATGCCGTCGCTCCCGTTGAGGTAGCTGGGAACGAAGAACACGTCGACGCAGGAATCTTTGCTGTTGTCGAGGTGCAGCTCCTTCATGCGGCGGGTTATGATGTCATACTCGTCGACGAGATAATGAGTGACATGAGTGGTGTAGTCCAGGGCGGGATTCTGCATCTTCTCGAGCAGGGTCCTGTCGGGACCGTTGTTACCGCTGGGAGCCATGATGAAGACTGCCAGCTTGCGGCCGGCAAGACCTTCTTCCTTTATCTTGCTCAGGGCGTCCAGCACTACGTCCATGCCTTTGTTGGTGAACTCATAGCGGCCGCCGGTAGTCATGAGCAGGGTCGAGTCGTCATACTGCTTGCCGCTCATAAGGGAAGCGACCTGAAGCAGTTTCGCCCGTCCGGCTGCGCGGAAGGCGGGCATCTTGTCCGGCTCTGGGGCGATCTTCTCTTCGATGCCGTTAGGAGTGACCACATCCACGGCCCTTCCCAGGAACTGCTTGCACTCCAAGGCGGTGAGGTCGCTGACGGTGGTGAATACATCAGCCTGCTGGGCAGAGGCCTTCTCGAGAGAATGGCGGGCCATCACTCCGTATTCCACAGCCAGCTTGTCGGCGTCAAGCTTTGAGAGTCCGTCGTAGAGAGGGAGATTCTTCGAGCTGACGCATCGGCCCATCACAGTTGCGTGGGTCGTGAAGATAGTACCTATGGGCAGATTGGAGGCCTTCAGGTAGAGCAGGCCGGCGCCGGTCATCCACTCGTG
>JAFYZI010000156.1 GCA_017548725.1 Bacteroidales bacterium | reverse complement strand
GGCGCAGCGAGGCCATGCTGTTCTGGGCTGATCCTTCAGTCTGCCAGAAACCGCGGTGGGCGATCACACAGTTCTGCGGGATGCTCTTGCCGCAAGAAACGGCCATCAGGAGTATCGAAGCGAGAAGAATCAGTTTTTTCATAGTAGTGTGTTGATGTGGTTTATTACAGAAGGAAGAACATGGCTACGCCAATCATGCTGACAGTAACGCCGATGATTTCTTTCGGACGGATTTTCTGCTTGTGCATGATTGCGTAGGGGGCGATGATGAGCACGGGGGTCAGAGCCATCAGGGTCGAGGCGATGCCGGCGTTGGCGTAGCGCACTGCCATCAGCGACAGCGACACTCCGAGCGTCGGGCCGAAGAGGGTGGTGAGTGCGGCGTATGTGAGGCCGGTACGGTTGTGGGCTGCGGCCTTCAGGCTCTTCAGCTGCCCGCTCAGGGTCATAATCAGCAGGAAACCCGCGCCGCCCACCAGAGCCCTTATCATAGTCGAGGCGAAGGGCATCATGGTGTCCATGGCCGCAGGCACGTCGGCCGGCAGTGCGGCAGCATAGTGCTGCATGCCGATCTTGCTGAGAACCAGACCGACGCCCTGGCCGACTCCGGCGCCGATGCCGAGCAGCACGCCCTTCAGCGGGAGGGACAGCTTTACATTGTGCTGGCCTCCGCGGCTGAGGATGGACAATGCGATGCCGCAGAGCGTTACGAACATGGCCAGCCACGATTTCCAGGTCATGGTCTCGCCCAGCATCAGCCAGCCTGCTATTGCGGCAGAAGGCGGAGCCAGGGTCATGAAGAGCTGGCCGAAACGCGCTCCGATGACGATGTAGGAGTTGAAAAGGCAGTAGTCCCCGTAAATATAGCCCACCAGGGCCGAAAGTCCCAGCCAGAACCATGTGGCGGAGTCGGCGTAGACAGGGTATGGCCTGCCGAGGGTTATCCAGAGGATTATTCCTAAGAAAACGGAAGCGAGAGTAAGGCGGATGACATTGACGGTCATCGATCCCAGCCTGTGGCTGGCCTCATCTCCGAAGATAGCGGTGGCTGTCCACGAGACAGCTACTATAAGTGATAGTATTTCACCGAGGTGTTCCATATCGGTATGTGCTGAGCTGCAAATATATGGAATATTTACTTATCTTTGCCGCCGAGTGACGGGGCGGTCCCGTCGCAAGTGTGCTTGGAACCACTATAAAAACAAGTAAGAATGACTGAAAAGAAACCCGTCGAGAGGCGTGCCCTCTCCGTTACCTTCGTATGGCTTGCCGCCGCATTCTGCGTCTGCCTCGTAGCCTCGAACCTCTTCGTACCCCGCCTCTGGCGCCTCGGATCCCTTCCCCTCCAGCTTTCCGGAGCGGTAGTGATATTCCCGATCTCCTATATCCTCAACGACTGCCTCACTGAAGTCTACGGCTTCCGCAAGGCAAGGCTCGTGATATGGATAGGCTTCACCCTGAGCGCATTCATCGCCCTGGCCGCGCAGATAGTGACCATGCTGCCCGCTCCGCTCTACGACGAGAGCGTGCCTGTGGCCGACAGCTTCAACACCCTGTTCCGTCTTGTGCCGCACATGACCTTCGCATCGCTGGTCGCATTCATCTGCGGCTCGCAGATCAACGCGTGGATAATGTCGAAGATGAAAGTCGCCACCAAAGGCCGCGGCTTCTGGTCGAGGGCCATAGTGTCGTCGCTCGGAGGCGAGCTGGCCGATTCCATCATTTTCTACCCGATAGCCTTCGCCGGCAGCCTGCCGTTCATGGGCATCGTCGGCATCATCTTCACCCAGGTGATTGTCAAGACTCTCTATGAGATCATTATCCTTCCCTTGACCACTGTCATAGTGAAGAAACTTAAAGCCCACGAGGATCTCGACACCTTCGACTACGACATTTCATACAACCCGTTTAAAATAAGAGATATTTAGCTATGGCAGAAGACAGGAAGAAAGAGGGGCTGAGCGCCCTTGGCAACAAGACCGTATATCACATGGATTACGCCCCCGAGGTGCTCGAGGCGTTCGTCAACCAGCATCAGGACAATGACTACTGGGTACGTTTCAACTGCCCTGAGTTCACGACTCTCTGCCCTGTGACGGGCCAGCCGGATTTCGCGGAGATAAGGATAAGCTACATCCCCGACGTGAAGATGGTGGAGAGCAAGTCGCTGAAGCTCTATCTCACCAGCTTCCGCAACCACGGCGGCTTTCACGAGGATACTGTGAACACCATCATGAAAGACCTCATCGCGCTGATGGATCCGAAGTACATCGAAGTGACGGGCATCTTCACTCCGAGGGGAGGCATCTCGATCTACCCTTACGCCAATTACGGCCGCCCGGGTACGAAGTACGAAAAACTTGCGGAGCAGCGCTTCGCCACCCACGCGTGATTTGTAAAGCGCTGGGTATAAATGCTTAACAAAAAGTCCTACCCCTTAGAATCAAGGGTAGGACTTTGCGTTTTTGGCTGGCATTCAGCCGCTTGTAAATCACGCGAAAAACTTAGCAAAGTACATATTCCATTCCGGGAACGACCTTGCCGGAAAGCATGTCCTTGGCCAGGCGGTCCACGATTTCACGCTGCAGCAGCCTCTTGATAGGACGGGCGCCGTAGGCCGGGTCGTAGCCGTCTTCGCAGAGCTGCTCGATCTTCTCGGGAGAGATGCTCAGACGGATGTTGGCATTCTCCAGCACCTTCTGCTTGATCTGACTGATCTGCATGTTCACGATGTCGCGGACATTGTCCTTGCTCAGCGGCTGGAACATTATGATCTCGTCGATACGGTTGAGGAATTCGGGACGAACGCAGCCTTTCAGAATGCCCATCACTTCATCCCTGCAGCTGTCCATCGGCTTGCCTTTGGCAATGTAGTCCTGGATTATGTCGCTGCCGACGTTGGACGTCATTATTATGATGGTGTTCTTGAAATCCACGGTGCGACCCTTGTTGTCGGTCAGACGGCCGTCGTCGAGCACCTGCAGCAGAGTGTTG
>JAFYZI010000155.1 GCA_017548725.1 Bacteroidales bacterium | reverse complement strand
CTTCTATGGCGCAGATAAGAGGCTGGATGGAAAACAGGCTTATTCAACATATGCTGAATTAGGTACGTATTATGATTTCCTTAATGACCACAAATTATCTCTTGCTGTTGGTGCTGCACTGAACAAGAGCTGCTATAATGGATATGATAAGGATTTCAGTATTTGCAACATTGAACTGAAGTATACGTATAACGCAACCATCAAGAACTTCTCACTGCCTTTAAGCGATGCTTATATACTCAATCCTGTGTATGAGAAATCTTATGTGAATTTCTCTACCTCAATAGCATTCTAAATTATTTCAATGAACGCTAATGATGGGCATCATCAAACAAAGCAACTCTAGTAAATCCAGATAACAACAGTTTCCGCCAAGCTCTCTATGCCTGACAAGGAAAAGCCAGAAGAAGCCTGCGGGCTCCAGGAAAAAGTAAGCGCCCTGGAGTCCGATATAGACAATCTTAGGCTTACGTTAGCAGAGTTAATCAGAAAGATTCCACATAGTAATGTCTGCGACATTTGTCAGAAGCATTCAATTACTTTCAACGTATTCCTCCCTCATGTCAAGCCGTCGCATCGCGCCATTTTATTTGAATTTTGCCTGGAATTAGACTATTTTCTGGTGAGTGAGCCTTCCGGCATATTTCCTATAGAGTTCAATCTGGAAAAACATCCCCAGTCTGTATGCTATGGCAAGTTGAAAGATCTTTGGTTCCTTTGTTTCCAAGATACACATTGGGTATGGTATCACCAGCTGATTGTGGACAATTGCAACCTTGGAAATACAACCTCAGCTGTAAAGAAGGGAATAGAGCGGTGCTAAACTTGAAAGGGACATCAAAGGGACACCTAAGGGACAATAAAAGTTGGCAATCTGATCATCTTACCATACCTTTGCCCCCGCAAGACCGGCCTTGCATAATGTTGAACAATAAAATGTAAAGATTATGCAAAGAATTGAAATCACTGCCGACACTCCGTTGTCGGCCCTGTTCCGAAAAGAGCATCATGAGATGCTGCGTGACATCATCAACAGCTGGCAATCTGCCCTGACAGATTCGTCTGAAAAAGATGCGCTTGAAATGACTTCGTTTCGTTTCGACTTCGACAGGTTACGTCCGATTGAGGTCTATCTGGATCTGACAAAATTAGTCATCCACGATGGTTTATGTCTGCCTTTGTCTCTGCTAGCCCATTACATGGCGACACACTCCAACCTCAGTAAAAGTGAGGTGTCGCTCTACACACAGCTGAAGAGATATAGACGACTGTGCGAAAAAAACTAGTACCCGAGTAGGGTACCAGTTTGTCCGCAATCGCTTGGTTGCGGACTATATTATTCTTACTTTTGCATCATTAACACGATTTACCTATGAGTGAAGAGAAACCTAAAAAGAAACGAGCGAAGAAATCCGCTGCCGAAGGGGACAGCACGCAGGAGAAGGAACACAAGAAGCGCTCGGCCCAAAGGGACGCTTTGCATGCAAAGAACTGGCGGGAGGTGTATGCGTCGGTCGAGGACATCAAGGCGTTCCTCGGCGGGAGGCTGTACCTCAGGCATAACGTGATCACGAGGCGGGTGGAGTGCAGGCTGCCGTCGAACTACGAGACCGACGGGACCGACTGGCAGCCGATCTCCGACCGCGTCGTGAACAGCCTCTGGGCGGAGCTCTCGAAGGAGAAGCCCGTCCGCGCGCAGGACATCTACCGTGTGCTGGAGTCGGACTTCGTAGAGGAGTACCACCCCTTCCGCTACTACCTGGAGCACCTGCCGCCGTGGGACGGCGACGACTACATCATCGAGCTGTCGGTATCCGTCACCATCCGAGGGGGCGTGGAGAAGCAGATGCTCTTCTACGAGTACCTGAAGAAGTGGCTCGTGGCGATGGTGGCGGGCTGGCTCGACGAGACGGTGGTCAACCACGTGATGCTGGTACTCATCGGAGAACAGGGCAGTTACAAGACGACCTGGTTCAACTATCTGCTGCCGCCCGAGCTGAAGAGCTACTTCTACACGAAGACGAACTCGAACCGCATGGGGCGCGACGACCTGCTGACACTGGCGCAGTACGGGCTGGTCTGCTGTGAGGAGCTCGACACGATGCGGCCCTCGGAGCTGAACCAGCTGAAGGCGGCGCTGACGATGCCGTCGATCGACGAGCGGGCGGCCTACGCGCACTTCCATGAGCACCGCCAGCACATCGCCTCGTTCTGCGGTACGGGTAACAACGTGCAGTTCCTCAGCGACGAGACGGGCAACCGCCGTTGGCTGCCATTCGAGGTGGAGTCGATCCGTTCGCCCCGCGACCATCCGTTCAACTACGCGGGCATCTACGCGCAGGCGTATGCCCTCTATCAGGAGGGCTTCCGCTACTGGTTCTCGCAGGACGAGATCCGCCAGCTCTCGGAGCACAACCGTGCCTTCGAGACGCCTCGCCTGGAGAGGGAACTCGTGCAGCTCTATTTCCGTCAGCCGACGGAGGTGGAGACGGGAGAGTTCATGTCGGTGGCCCGGGCGATGCAGATCGTGAGTGCGAATATCTCGCAGAAGCTGTCTACGGTCCATCTGGGTCGTGCCATGGGCGAACTGGGCTTCCGACGTGTGAAATACCAGGGCGTCAGGGGCTATATCGTCATGTGCCGTAAGGCTGATGAGATGCAGATGGTACAGCGGACGATGGCGCGCGATGCCCAGCCCGACGATTGGACAGTGGACAGTAATGGACAGTACTTTTAAGGGACTCCTCACGCGTACCGTGTACGCGCAGTACGCGTGAAAGATTTTAATATTCTACTGTCCATTACTGTCCACTGTCCATTGCTGTTTATAGTTAATAGTTTAGTGTTTATAGTTTACGATTTACAGTTTACAGATATTATGAAAGCAATGACAAAGCAACAGTTGGCCGATTGTGCCGGGGTAAGTCTTCGTACGCTACATCGCTGGTGTCTGCCTTATAGGGAAGAACTGGAGCAGATGGGGTGGAAACCCAAGCACAAACTGCTACGGCCCAATATCGTGAAATTTTTGTCGGACAAATTCTGCATTGACGTACCTTAGTCGGACAGTGTCGGACAGTGGCCTTCTGAAATATGTTAACTTTGCCGTTGCATTTGAGATGCAACGGCGAGTGAAGGCTGCGGCTCAGCAAAGCTCGAACAAGTTCGACTCTGCGTTCGCCTTGCACTTCACTTGTACTCGTTAAGGGAACCTGGGCGGGGAGATGCCTTCCGTAGGTGAAAGGGATATCTTGCGTGAGTGACGCAGATGCCTCCTATAGGGGGAAAGGAGACGTCTGCATGAGCGAAAGGAGATACTCGAACGCCTCAAAGGAGATACTCGAATGACTTGTAGTTTAGAGTTTAAAGTTTATAGT